>CAJYRH010000272.1 GCA_913776795.1 uncultured Pseudorhodoferax sp.
GCACGCAATCGCCCTGGCGGTCGCCCGGGCTGCGTTGGCGCGACAGCTGCTCGATGGCCTGCCAAAGCAGCGCGATCTGGCGGTCCTGCGCGGCCGTGCTGTCGATGAGGCCACGCATGGCCTGGCTCAGAGGATCGTCCTCGGGCGTGACGCCGTAGGCTGAGAAGCGTGGCGTGGACATGGCCGCATCGCCCGTGATCTCACCCTTGGGCATGATGATGCGCGCCGGAATGCCCACAGCCGTGGCACCGGCCGGCACCGGCTTGATGACCACAGCGTTCGAGCCGATCTTGGCGCCGTCGCCCACGATGAAGCCGCCCAGCACCTTGGCGCCGGCGCTCACCACCACGTCACGGCCCAGCGTGGGATGGCGCTTGGTGCCCCTGTAGAGTGAAGTTCCGCCCAGGGTCACGCCCTGGTAGATCGTGCAGCCGTCGCCGATCTCGGCCGTCTCCCCGACCACCACGCCCATGGCGTGGTCGAAGAACACGCGCTCGCCGATCTTGGCACCTGGATGGATTTCGATGCCCGTGAGCCAGCGCGACAGCTGCGAGGTGGCACGGCCCAGCCACTTGAAGCCATGGTTCCAGAACCAGTGCGCGCGCCGATGCAGCAACAGCGCGTGGATGCCCGGGTAACAGGTCAGTACCTCCCACGCGGTGCGGGCGGCGGGGTCGCGCTCGAGGATGCAGCGGATGTCTGAACGCAGGCGTGCGAAGAACATCGGGGGAGTCTAGCGATTTGCCTGTGCCGCTGCTTTGAGCATGGCCTTGGCCACGCCGCGCAGGATGTGGATCTCCTCGGCGCTGGGCTGGGCGCGGTTGAACAACTGGTTCAACCGCGGCATGAGCTTCTTGGGCGCGGCAGGGTCCAGGTAGTCGAGCGCGACCAACGCTTCGCGCCAGTGCTCGAGCATGCCGCCAAGCTGGCGTGCATCGGCGGGCTGGTGCTCGGCCGTGCCCGATTCCACCGCGTAGCCGCCCAGGGCCTGCCGCCATTCATAGGCCACGACCTGGATCGCCGCACCCAGGTTGAGCGAGCCGAACTGCGGATTGGTCGGGATGCTCATGGCCACATGGCAGCGGTAGACATCCTCGTTCGCCATGCCGAAACGCTCGGAGCCGAACAGGAAAGCCACCCCGCCGGGCCGCTGCGCATCGGGCGCGAGCAGCGCCTCGAAATGCGGCCGCGGCGCGCGCGTGGGCGGGCCGAAGTCGCGCGCCACCATCGCCGTGGCGCACAGGTGGTCCATGCCGTCCAATGCCTCGTCCAGCGTCTCGACGGTGCGCGCGTTCTCGAGCACGTCGAGCGCGCCGCTGGCCCGCTGGATGGTTTCCTGGCGGCGCAGCACATTGGGCCAGCGCGGCGCGACCAGCACCAAGTCGTCGAACCCCATGACCTTCATGGCGCGCGCGGCGGCGCCGACGTTGCCGGCATGGCTGGTGCGGATCAGGACAAAACGGGTGCGCATGGCGGGGTGGGCTGGAGCATCGGTAAAATCCCGCGATTCTCGCCGGCCTGATCGCAGACCGCCCCGCATTGCTCCTCTTCACAAACCATGTCGTTCAACCAGCACCCCATGCTCAATGTGGCCGTCAAGGCCGCACGCGCCGCCGGCGCCATCATCAACCGCGCCGCGCTCGACGTCGAGGCCGTGCGCGTCTCGCAGAAGCAGGTGAACGACTTCGTGACCGAGGTCGACCAGGCCAGTGAGGCCGCCATCATCCAGACGCTCCTGGATGCCTATCCGGGCCACGGCATCTTGGCCGAGGAGTCAGGCTCCGAGCACGGCGCCAAGGACTCCGAGTTCGTCTGGATCATCGATCCGCTGGACGGCACCACCAACTTCATCCACGGGTTCCCGTTCTACTGCGTGAGCATCGCGCTGGCCGTCAAGGGCCGGATCGAACAGGCCGTGGTCTACGACCCCACGCGCAACGACCTGTTCACGGCCACGCGTGGCCGCGGCGCCTACCTGAACGACCGCCGCATCCGCGTCTCGCGCCGCACGCGCCTGGGCGAGTGCCTGGTCTCCACGGGCTTCCCGTTCCGGCCAGGCGACAACTTCAAGGAATACATGGCCATGATGGGCGACGTGATGCAGCGCACGGCCGGCCTCCGCCGGCCCGGCGCCGCGGCGCTGGACCTGGCCTATGTGGCGGCTGGCTACACCGACGGTTTCTTCGAGAAGGGCCTCTCGCCCTGGGATGCAGCCGCCGGCTCGCTGCTCGTGACCGAGGCCGGTGGTCTGATCGGCAATCTGTCTGGCGAGGCCGACTTCCTGGACCAGAAGGAGTGCCTGGCTGCCAACCCGAAGATCTACGGGCTTCTGATTGGCCTGGTCGGCAAATACAGCAAGTTTGCGAGCGCCGGCGAGAAGGCGGGCGTTCGCCAGAAGCTCACGCTGTCGGACGGCGCGCCGGCCGAGGACAAGGCCCACGACCAGCCTGACGCCAAGGCCGACGCGCAGGACGGCGAAGCCGCCGACGACAAAAACGCGGCCTGAGTCGGCCTTTTCCGTCAGTCCTCGTCGCGGTGCGTCGCTGCGATGTGGCGAAAATCCTCGGCCACGGCCAGAAAGGCGTCGACCAGATCGGGGTCGAAGTGCTTGGCCCTGCCCTCCACGACGATGCGCACGGACTCCTCGTGCGAGAAGGCCGGCTTGTAGACCCGCTTGCTGATCAGCGCGTCGTACACGTCGGCCAGCGCCATGAGCCGCGCCGACACCGGAATGGCATCGCCCGCCAGCGCCTGCGGGTAGCCCGAGCCGTCCCACTTCT
>CAJYRH010000273.1 GCA_913776795.1 uncultured Pseudorhodoferax sp.
ATTTGGCGTCGCGCACGAACAGCAGCGTGCCCAGGTTTTCCTCCAGCGTCTTGATCTGGTGGCTGACGGCCGACGGCGTCACGAAGAGCTCGTCGGCCGCGCGCGTGAAGTTCAGGTGCCGCGCAGCCACCTCGAAGGCGCGCAGGGCATTCAGCGGTGGAATGGGGCGTGACACCGGATCTCCCGTGGACTGCAGTCAGGTTGCCGAGCGGGCAAGTATGGGAGCAGGCACCGCTGCCTGTTCTCCGCAGTCACCCGACTTGTGCGCGCCTTCGGCAAGGCCTGCCCGCCCGAGCGGGGCCCGCCGACGCGGCGCGCTACGCCTTCGAGCGGGGCGCGCGCCGCCGTCGCCGCAGCGCGTATTCGAGCAGCTCGAACACCGCCTCGCTCAGCAGGGCCAGTCCCGCGGCCGGCACGGCGCCGGCCAGCAGAAGCTGCTTGTCGTTGAGTGCCAGGCCCGTCACGATGCGCTCGCCGAAGCCGCCCGCGCCGATGAAGGCCGCGATCGTGGCGGTGCCGATGGCGATGGTCGTCGCCGTGCGCACGCCCGCGATCAGGGTGGGCAGCGCCAGTGGCAGTTGCACCAGCCGCAGGTTCTGCCCCGGCGTCATGCCCAGCGCGGTGCCGGCCTGCTTGAGCCCGTCCGACACGTCGGCCAGCCCCGTCACCGCATTGCGCATGATGGGCAGCAGCGAATACAGCGTCAGTGCGATCAGTGCCGGCAGGGTGCCGATGGCACCGATCGCCGAGATCAGCACCGCCAGCAGCGCGAGCGAGGGCACGGTCTGCAGCAGCCCGGCCGCGCCCAGCACCACGGCCCTCAGCCGCAGGTGCGGGAACACCCAGATGGCCACGGGCACGCCCAGCAGCGTGGCCAGGCCGACCGACACGGCCACCAGCAGCAGGTGCTGGCGCGCCAGCCGGCCGAGGTCGGGGCCGAGCAGCCGCGCCATGAAGCCGCTCGCGTGGTCGGCCGCCACCGCGCCGCCGGCCAGGAAGTCGCGCGCGATGCGGTCGAAGGCCTGGCCCTGCAGCTCGGCGCGCGCGTTCATGGCGATCATCGCGCGTTCGTCGATGCGGCCCTCCAACCGCTGCAGTGCCGCCCAGGCCTGCGGCAGGCGCTGCGGCACATCGAGCCGGTACAGCACCACCGCGTCGTAGCGCGGGAAGTAGCCACGGTCGTCCTCCAGCACGCGCAGGCCCAGGTGGTCGATCTTGGCGTCGGTGGTATAGATGTCGATGACGTCGACCTGACCGGCCGTCACCGCGTCGTACGCCAGGCCATGGTCCAGGCCGGTGGGCGTCTGCGGCAGGCCGTAGTGCCGGGCCACGCCGCGCCAGCCGTCGGCGCGGCCGATGAACTCGTTGGACAGGCCGAACTTGAGCGCGGGGTGCCGGGCCAGGTCGCTGAGCCGGCGGATGCCCAGGCGCTCGGCCTCGCTGGCACGCATGGCGAAGGCATAGCCGTCGTTGAAGCCCAGCGGGATCGCCACGCCCAGGCCCAGCGGCGCGAGCGCGGCCTGCATGGCGTCGCGCGGGAGCGGTGTGGGGCTGCGCAGGATCTCGGCCGAGATGGTGCCCGTGTATTCGGCGTACAGGTCGATGGCGCCGGAGCGCAGTGCCTCGTAGACGATGGCGGTGTTGCCCAGGCCCTGGCGCAGCGTGGGTGCACTGCGCAACTGCGGTGCAGCGGTCTGGGCCAGGATCTCGGCCAGGATGTAGGACTCGGTGAACCGCTTGGATCCCACGCGCAGCGCCCCGTCGTCCGCGGCGGCGGCAGCGCCGCCCCACAGCGCCAGAAACAGTGCGAACCAGGCAGCGAAAAGGCGGTGGCGCAGCGAAGGCATCGGACCAGTGTAGTGGTGCGCAGTCGGCACGTGCCCCGGGCGCCTGTCCTACGCACGAATGCGCATGTCACCCATGTGCATCGCGCCGGCCTGCCGTCGCACCCCCGCAACGGGTGGGCGCAACATGCGCCAGCACGCACCATGACGGCGCGACAAGGACACGCAACGATGAGCAAGAAAGCAGTGCGCGCCAAGAATGGGGACAAGGCCGGGGCGCCGCGCAAGCGCCGCAAGCACCACATGCCCAGCGTGGTCGGCGCACACCATGGCACTGCGAGCCTGGCTGCGCTCGAGATTGCCGGCTACAACCTGGAGGTGTCCGACGAGGATGGCTTCGTCGGCGACCGCGCGAGCCAGACCGCGTTCCGCAAGTTGCTGGACGACTGGCGCAAGCGCTACCGCGACAAGGGGCGCGACGATCCGCTCGGCGATCTGCCCTCGGCCCAGCTCAGCAAGAAGGTGCTGGACCGTGCACTGCGCGGCAGGGCGGCCTCGGAGGCAGGCGACATCGTGCGTGGCGCCATCGAGGAGTTCGCGGTCGAGCTGACCGATGTGATCGAGCGCTTCATGCGCCAGAAGGCATGGAGCGGCGTGCAGCGCATCGTGATCGGCGGTGGCTTTCCCGAGAGCGAGGTCGGGGAGCTGGCGATCCTGCAGGCCGCGGCGCTGTGCCATGTGGCCGAGATCCCGGTGGAACTCGCGCGACTGCGGCACGAACCCGACGACGGCGGCCTGATCGGCTGGGTGCACCTGGCACCGCCCCATTTCGTGGAGCACGCGGACGCCTTGCTGGCGCTGGACATCGGCGGCACCAATGTGCGCTGCGGCATCGTCAAATTCCGCCGCGACAAGGCCGAGGACCTGTCGCGTGCCAAGGTCGTGCGCCGCGCCAAGTGGCGGCATGCCGACGACGAGCCCAGCCGCACCGCGCTGGTCGACGGGCTGGTCGCCATGCTGACAGACATGATTGCCTGGGCCGGCCGGCGCGGCATACGGCTCGCGCCCTTCGTCG
>CAJYRH010000274.1 GCA_913776795.1 uncultured Pseudorhodoferax sp.
ACGATCGGCTGCCCGCGTGCAGCCACGCCCTGATGGCCATGGCTGCCGGCCAGCTTGGCGATGCGCAGCCCGTCGGCCTCGATCAACCGCGCGCCGGCTTCACGCGCGCGTTCGAGAAACTGGCGCATGCGGGCATCTCGCCGCGTCGGTTCGTAGTAGATCTCGACAATGGACTGCGGAGCAGTTTTCAGGCGCACGCCGACCGCATGGAAGCCGAACAAGACTTTGGGAGCTGACATAGGGAGCGGATTATCGACGCGCCCCCGCAGACATTCAGCCGACGAGGCGCCCTGCTTCGATGGTGATGCGCCGTTCGCACCGCGCGGCGATCGCACGGTCGTGCGTGACCAGCACCAGCGTGGTGCCGAGTTCGCGGTTAAGTTCGAACATCAGTTCCATGACTTTGTCGCCCGTCGCGAAGTCCAGGCTGCCCGTCGGTTCATCGGCCAGCAGGACCGCAGGCTGCACGACGAATGCACGGGCCAGTGCCACCCGCTGCTGCTCGCCCCCGGACATGACCTTGGGATAGTGGGACAGGCGCTCCGACAGGCCGACGCGTGCCAGCATCTCGGTCGCGGCCTGTCGCGCGTCGCGCCGGGCCGCGAGCTCAAGCGGGAGCATGACATTCTCCAAAGCGGTGAGGTTGCCCATCAACTGGAAGCTCTGGAACACGAAGCCGACCTGCTGGGCCCGCAACGCGGCGCGCCGATCCTCGTCAAGCGCGAACAGATCGTGCCCTGCGATGCGGACCGTGCCACGGCTGGGCGTGTCCAGCCCCGCGATGATGGACAGCAACGTGCTCTTGCCAGACCCCGATGCGCCGACGATCGCCGCCGTTTCCCGTGCTGCGAGAGCGAAATCGATATCGCGCAGAATATCGAGGGTGCCCGTCGAGTCGGCGACCGACTTGAACACATGCTCTACAGACACCAACGCGGCACCCGGGGATTGGGACATTGAAAGGCTTCTTGGTTTGAGACGACGACACTTTATCGCGGGCCTGTACATCCCCCTGCTGGGCGGGCCTTCCCATGGCCAGACTGCCACGGCGGCGCAAGACACCTCGGGTGGTCAGCGCATCCTGGTCGTAGGCGACAGCCTTTCGGCGGAATACGGGCTCAAGCGCGGAACAGGCTGGGTCGCCTTGCTGGAACAACGGCTGCGGGAGCAGAAAATTGCCGCTGACGTGCGCAACGCAAGCATCAGCGGTGACACGACATCCGGCGGCCGCGCACGGCTGGCGCCGCTGCTCAAGAGCTACCAGCCAACACACGTGGTGCTTGAACTCGGCGGCAACGACGCGCTTCGCGGTCTTCCGCTCAAAAACACAGCCGACAACCTGGCCGCCATGACACAGGCTGCACACCAGGCGGGCGCCAAGGTGTTGATTGTCGGCATGCAAATGCCACCGAACTACGGGGCCGACTACGGCCGTCAGTTCAGCGCGCTGTTCGCCAATGTTGCGCGGGAACACCGAGCCGGCCTTGTTCCGTTCTTGCTGAAGGGCGTTGCCGATGGCCCTCTTGCCGCGACGATGTTCCAGGCTGACCGAATCCACCCGCGGGAAGAAGCCCAGGCCGCAATGCTCGACAACGTATGGCCCGAACTGCGCAAGCAGTTGCGCTGAGCCCAGGCCACCCTGGCTCGTTGTCAGGCAGGCGTGGTGGGAGGGGTTCCTGCCCCCTCAACCTCGTCGGTATCGCCAGCGTTTTCCTGCAGCTCTCCGTCGGCAGGGCCATGCAATTTGCGCTCGGCCTTGGCTTTGAGCTTGTCTTCCTTCTTGCGCTTCTTGGCCAATTCCTTTTGCCGCTTTTCGTAACCGTAGTTGGGTGTTGCCAAGATCGTGCTCGCTGGTCAGTTGGGTTCGCTCCACTCTAACAGCTTGATCGCAGCGCGCCAGATAGGTGAATACCGCCGATGGCGCAGCAGTACTTGGTACACAGTCACTGCCCGAACGCTGTTGCGAGTGCCTGCTCCAAATCGACGATCAAATCGTCGACGTCCTCCAGACCGATGGAAAAGCGGATAAGCGTTCCACGCTTCAGGTGGTCGGGCCATCGAGCGCGCATTGGCTCCAGTTCGTAAGGCACGACCAGACTCATCGGCCCACCCCAGCTGAAGCCGAGCTTGAACAGACGCAGCGCATCGCAGAAGGCGTCGACCTGTCGCTGCGTGTGACGTGCATGAACAAGCACACTGAACAAGCCTGCTGCGCTGCCGGGCCGGTCCGGCTCGCCACGCGCACACAGAGCGGACCAGTGCGCATGCCCAGGCGATCCGGCGAGCGCCGGATGCAGCACCTGCACAAATTCGGGACGTTCGAGGCACCAGGCGGCAAGGACGCGTGCCGACCTGTCATGCGCCCGGTAACGCAAGGCCATGCTCGGCAGAGAGCGCAGCAGCGTTTCGGCATCGTTGACGCCGACACCCAGGCCCAGCCGCATATGGGTGGCCTTGAGCCTCTGGTGCAGCGCATCGTCGCGTGTCACGATGCTGCCCATCAACACGTCGCCGCCGCCGCTCGGGTACTTCGTCAGTGCATGGACCGAGATGTCGACGCCCAGCGGGGCGTCCAGCGAGCCCAGGTCAAAGGGGTCGAACGCCAGGCCCGCGCCCCAGGTATTGTCCAGCGCCGTGATGACACCCTTGGCGCGGCAGACCCTGACTTGCTCCACAAGGTCAGGAAACTCCAGGGTCACCGAGCCCGCCGCCTCCAGCCAGACCAACCGCGTGCGCTCGCCGATCTTGGCGGCCAGGTCGGTGGGATCCATCGGGTCGAACACGCGGTGCGTGATGCCCCAGGCCTGCAATTCGCCACGCGCCAGCGCTTTGCCGGGGCCGTATGCGTTGTCCGGAATCAGCATCTCGTCGCCGCTGCGCAGCAGCGACAACGCCACATTGGCAATGGCCGCGAGTCCGCTCGGAACCAGCAGGCATTGCAGCCCGCCTTCGATGGCGGCCAGTCGCTCCTCTAGGATGAAGGTGGTCGGCGTGCCATGCAACCCGTAGGTGTAGCCGGACTTGTCCCGCCACTCGCGGCCGCGCATCGCGGCCACGTTCGGAAAGATCACGGTGGAGGCCTTGAACACGCCGGGTTGCGGCGCGGCAAACTCCGCCGGTGGAACGTAAGGGTGGTGGATCAGGTCGGTGGTCGGGAAAGGCATGCGGCCATGTTAGCTGCCGCCTCCCCGCCTACGCTCATACCTTCCACTTCTCCAGCAGTTGCACCGGGCCCATGCTGTCATAGCCCTCGAAGGGCTGGTGGATCCAGGGATTGGTCGGCAGGAACTCGACCGAGTAATCTGGCGTGAACAGCGACACGCCCTTGGTCCACAGCACCGCGCTGCGCAATTCGGTGATGGGCTCGTAGCTGGTCTTGAGCAGCTTGATCACGGCATTCAGGGTGTGGCCGCTGTCGGCCAGGTCATCCACCAGCAGCACCTTGCCGGCGATCTCGCCCTTCGGCGTCGTGATGTACCGCGCGATGTCGAGCGACCCCTGGCGCGTCCCGGCGTCGGCACGGTAGGAGCTCGTGGACATGATGGCCAGCGGCTTGTCGAAGATGCGCGACAGGATGTCACCCGGGCGCATGCCGCCACGCGCCAGGCAAAGGATGTTGTCGAACTCCCAACCCGACTGGTGCACCTTGATCGCGAGCTTCTCGATCAGGTTGTGGTACTCGTCGTAGCTCACGTACAGATGTTTGCCGTCTTCGGTCAGCATGGCGGTTCTCCGGTGGGGCTGGTGCTGCAGGCTCAGGACGCCTGATAGGGGTTGTGCATCAAGATCGTGTGGTCGCGGTCCGGGCTGGTGGACACCATCGCGATCGGCACGCCGGTGGTCTGCTCGATACGCTCCAGGTAGCGCCGCGCGCTGACTGGCAGCGCGTTGTAGTCGGTCACGCCGACAGTCGACTCCGTCCAGCCCGACAGGGTCTCGTAGACCGGCTCGCAGCGCGCGATCTCGTCCGCCCCCATCGGCAGGATGTCGAGCAGTTCGCCATCGAGCCTGTACCCGGTGCACAGCTTGAGTTCCTCCAGACCGTCCAGCACATCCAGCTTGGTGATGCACAGGCCCGACAGGCCGTTGACCTGGGCCGAACGCTTGAGCAGCGCGGCATCGAACCAGCCGCAGCGGCGTGAGCGGCCCGTGGTGACGCCCTTCTCGGCGCCCACCGTGCTCATGTGGTAGCCCGGCGTGCCCGGCTTCTCCCATTCGAGTTCGGTCGGGAACGGCCCGCCACCGACGCGCGTGCAGTAGGCCTTGGTGATGCCCAGCACATAGTGGAGAAGGCCCGGCCCGACGCCAGCGCCGGCCGCGGCGTTGCCGGCCACGCAGTTGCTGGAGGTCACATAGGGATAGGTGCCATGGTCGACGTCCAGCAAGGTACCCTGGGCCCCTTCGAAGAGCAGGTTGGCGCCTGCCTGGTGCGCAGCATTCAGCTCGCGCGATACGTCGGCGATCATCGGACGCAGGAGCGCCGCATGCTGCATGGATTCGGCATGGACCTGCTCGAAATCGACCGGCGCTGCGTGCAGAAACTCCGTGAGAACGAAGTTGTGCAGCGTCAGCAGCTCGCGCAGCTTGGTCGCGAAGCGCTCGGGGTACTTGAGGTCCTGCACCCGCAGCGCACGGCGGGCGATCTTGTCTTCATAAGCCGGACCGATGCCGCGGCCCGTGGTTCCGATCTTCT
Source organism: uncultured Pseudorhodoferax sp. (assembly GCA_913776795.1). The sequence goes on from CAJYRH010000274.1 coordinate 4,694, forward strand.
CGATGCCGACCTTCTCGCGCGCAGCTTCACGCGCCACGTCCAGGGCGGCGTGGAACGGCAGGATCAGCGGGCAGGCCTCGCTGATGCGCAGACGCGAACGCACCTCGACACCGGCTTCCTCCAGACCCTGGATCTCCTCCAGGAGCTTGGCCGCCGACAGCACCACGCCATTGCCGATGTAGCACTTCACGCCCGGGCGCATGATCCCGCTCGGAATCAGGTGCAACGCCGTCTTCTTGCCGTTGATGACCAGGGTGTGTCCGGCGTTGTGGCCACCTTGGAAGCGCACCACGCCCTGCGCGCTTTCGGTCAACCAGTCGACCAGCTTGCCCTTGCCTTCGTCGCCCCACTGGGTGCCAACGACGACCACGTTGCGGCCAACGGCCGCGCGATTACCTGTGTTCATGTCTCGAGTGCCCAAAGCTAGGCAGATTCAGATGGCTTGCACGACCCATTCGCCGCCCTTGTGCGTCAGCACGCGGTCGCAATGGAACTCATCGATTTCGCTTTCGTGGCCCGGCAGGGCGCAGACCACCGTTTCGCCGCCATCGCGCAGGGCCGCAATGGCGGCACGCAAGGCCCGGTCTTCACCCCAGGGCGCGCGGATGGCGGTACGCAGCGGACTCGCCGGCACGGCGGTCACAAGCTGCTTCAGATCCAGGCTGAAGCCCACAGCCGGCCGGTTGCGCCCGAACACAGCACCAACCTCGTCGTAGCGGCCGCCGCGCACCAAGGCATCGCCATGCGCGGCGTAAATGGAAAAGCGCACGCCGCTGTAGTAGGTGTAGCCGCGCAGATCGGCCAGGTCCACCCTCACGCTGGCCCGCCCGCGGAGCAAAGTGGCACAGCGACGCAGCTCTGACAAGGCAAGGCGCAGAGCCGGCCGGTCCGGCAGAACACGCTCCGCTTCAGAAAGCACGTCGGCATCGCCATACAGCTGCAGCAGCGCCTGCAGGCCATCGCGGTCCACAGCCGGCAGCCTGGCGGTCAGAGCAGCGAGTTCACCTGCATCCTTGGCTGTCAGCGCCGCATGGACACGTACCAGCTCGGCCGAAGACAACGCGCTGTCTGCCAACAGTGCTTTGACGATGCGGGCGTCGCAGAGGTCCACCGTGAGATCGCGCAGGCCTGCGGCCGCAAGGCAATCCAGTGCCAGCAGCAGCACTTCGAAATCAGCTTCCAGACCATCATGGCCGTAGAGCTCGGCACCGAACTGCAGCGGCTCGCGCGTGGCATGGGCCCGGTCGGGGCGAGTGTGGGCAACCGGACCGCAATAGCACAGCCGCGCCACGCCCTTCCGGTTCAGCAGGTGGGCATCGATACGGGCCACTTGCGGCGTGGTGTCAGCCCGCAAGCCCATCATGCGGCCAGACAACTGATCGACCAGCTTGAAGGTGAGCAGGTCCAGCGCCTCGCCGGTCCCGCTAAGCAGCGACTCCAAGTGTTCCAACAGCGGCGGCATCACCAGCTCGTAGCCATAACCACGGGCGGTGTCCAGCAGTTCTCGGCGGAGTTCTTCGATGTGCCGGGCCTCGGAAGGCAATACATCGGCGATGTGATCCGGCAGGACCCAGGCAGACATGGAAATCAGTGCGCTGTTAAAAACGGGATTCTACCGGCCTCGGATCGAGGACCGGTCGACCTCTACGCCAAGGTCTCAGGAGAACAGCGTCAGCAGCACCAGGCCCAGCAGCACGCTGCACATGCCGAAGAAGCGGATCTGCCCATCCGACATCTGCAGCACCTGCATGAACATGCGGCGCCAGCCACCCGGCGACAGGAATGGCATCAGTCCCTCGATGACGAGCACCAAAGCCAAGGCCGCCCAGAGGGTGTCCACGGGGCGTTGATGCGGTTCAGCGGCCTGCTGCCGGGGTCGTCGGGCCCGCCCCGCGCATGGCGCGGAAGAACTCAGACGAGGGATCGACCACCATCACGTCGCTTTTCTTGTTGAAGCTGGCCCGGTAGGCCTCCAGGCTGCGGTAGAACTGCGCGAACTGCGGATCGCGGCCGAAAGCGTCGCTGTACAGCGCAGCAGCCTGCGCATCGCCTTCGCCCTTGGCCTTCTGCGCATCGCGGTAGGCGTTGGCGATCGTTACCTCGCGCTGACGGTCCGCCTCGGCTCGGATCTTCTCGCCCTCGGCAGCGCCGGTCGAGCGCAGCTCGTTGGCCACGCGCTTGCGCTCGGCTTCCATCCGGCGGTACACAGACTCGGTGATGGACTCCACGTAATCGACGCGCGTGATGCGCACATCCACCACGTCGACGCCCCAGGCACGTCCGCCGCGCACGACCTCCAGCACCTCGCGCTTGACGTCGGCCATGAGCTCCTCACGGCGCGAGGACAGCAGGTCGCGCACGGTGCGGCGGTTGATCTCTTCCTGGAATGCATTGCGCACCACGCGGTTGAGCTGGTTCGCACCGGCGCTCTCGTCCAGCCCGACGTTGCGGATGTACTCCGACGGGTCGGTCACGCGCCAGCGGATGTACCAGTCGATGACCACGCGCTGCTTCTCCGCCGTCAGCATCGGCTCTGAGTCACTGCTCTCCAGCGTCAGCAGGCGCTTGTCGATGTAGCGCACGTTCTGAAACGGCGGCGGCATCTTGAAGTTGAGCCCGGGCTCGGTGATGACTTTCTTGATCTGCCCGAGTGCGTAAACCACGCCGTACTGGCGTTGGTCCACCACGAACAACATGGAACTTGCCAGCGCCAGCAGCACCAGCAGCGAGGAAGCGATGAATCCGATTCTGTTCACTTGGCGCATCTCCTAGCGCAGGTCACGTTCGCGGGTGCGCCCATCGCGGGCGCGCATGTCCCCGCTGGACAGCGGCGGCGCAGACGACGTGCCCGGCGCGGTCTGGACGCTGCCCGGCATTGCCGGGTCCATCGCGGCACCGGGCGTCTGCCCGGATGCCTGCATGAGTTTGTCCAGCGGCAGATACAAGAGGTTGGAGCCCTGGCGCGAGTCCACCATCACCTTGCTGACGTTGGTATAGACCTGCTGCATGGTCTCCGTGTAGAGACGGTCACGCGTGACCTGCGGCGCCTTCTGGTACTCGGTCAACACCGAGCGAAAGCGCTGCGCATCACCGTCGGCCTGCGCCGTGATGCGCGACTTGTACGCCTGGGCCTCCTCCATGAGACGCGATGCCGTGCCGGTCGCGCGCGGGATGACGTCGTTGGCGTAGGCCTGAGCCTCGTTCTTGGCCCGCTCACGCTCCTGGCCGGCCTTGAGCACGTCGTCGAACGCGGCCTGCACCTGCTCGGGCGGACGTACACCGCTTTGCTGCAGGTTGATGCCGACGATCTCGATGCCTACCTTGTAGCGGTCCAGGATGGTCTGCATCAACGTGCGCACGCGCGGGCCGATCTGGTCGCGCTCCTCGGCCAAGGCCGAGTCCATCCGCATCTTGCCGACCACTTCGCGCACGGCCGTCTCGGCCGCCTGCACCACGGCCGCGGTAGGGTCCTTGCTTTCGAACAGGAAGGCGCGTGCGTCGTTCAGACGGTACTGCACGGCAAAGCGGATCTCGACGATGTTCTCGTCCTCGGTGAGCATGGCCGAGTCGCGCAGACCGGTGGCCTTGATGATCACGTCGCGGCCGATGTCGATCGAGCGGATCTGCGTCACGAAGACCAGCTCGTGGCGCTGGATCGGGTATGGCAGACGCCAGTTGAAGCCGGCGCCGACGGTCGAGTGGTAGCGGCCGAACTGCGTGATGACTGCCTGCTGGCCTTCCTGCACGATGAAGAAGCCGGTGCCCAGCCAGATCAGCACGGCCACCGCGCCGATCAGGCCCAGGCCGATGCCCGCACCCTTCATATCAGGCTGGAAGCCGCCGCCGTTGCCAGACCCCATGTTGCCCCGGCCGCCATTGCGGCCACCGCCGCCGAACAGGCCGCCAAGCTTGCGGTTGAAGTCGCGCCAGAGCTCGTCCAGATCCGGGGGCCCCTGATTGCCACCGCGGTTGGGCGTGGGACGCTGCGGCTCATAAGGGCGTTCGTTGTCGGGACGGCGCGTGTCGGGCTTATCGTCCGAGTCGCCCGCCTTGTCGTCTCCACGGCCCCAGCGGGGATCGTTCAGATTGAACACGCCGCGGATGCGGCCGGGCAGGCCTGCCCACGCCGACGGCCGAGAGGAAAGGTTCATGCGCTCTGGTCTCTTGTAGTCAACGGACGATTGTGCCGAAACGGGGATCGGCCTCATCATACCCAGGGGAATCAGGGGCCTGCGCGGGTGCGATCTGCTCCGCACGGCGCGCAAGTTCCGCACGCAGCGCGGGCATTCCCTCGCCGGTCCGCGCGCTGACGAAGACCCGCCCGATCTGCCGGCCATCGATCTCGACGCTGTCGACCAACTGCAGCGGGCGCTGCTCGGGCGCCAGCGCATCGAGCTTGTTGAACACCAGCAGCATCGGCACCTGGTCGGCGCCGATGTCGGCCAGCACCTGGCGGACTTCCTCCATCTGCTCGGGATGGTGGGGATTCGACGCGTCGACCACGTGCAACAGCAGCTCGGCGTCGGCCGCTTCCTGCAAGGTGGCACGAAAGGCATCAACCAGGCCGTGCGGCAGGTCGCGAATGAAGCCGACCGTGTCGGACAGGGACACAGAGCGCCCGGCCTCGCCCAGGTACAGCTGGCGTGTGGTGGTATCCAGCGTGGCAAAGAGCTGGTCGGCAGCATAAGCGCGCGCCTTGACCATCGCATTGAACAGGCTGGACTTGCCCGCGTTGGTGTATCCCACCAGCGAGATCGTGAACGCATCCCGCCGCTCGCGCTGGCGCCGCTGTGTGCCGCGCTGGCGCACGACCTTGGAGAGGCGCTCGCGCGTGCGCTTGATGGACTCGCCGATCATGCGTCGATCCAGTTCGATCTGACGTTCGCCCGGGCCGCCACGCGTGCCGATGCCACCGCGCTGGCGCTCCAGGTGAGACCAGCGCCGTACAAGCCGCGTCGACAGGTATTGCAGGCGCGCCAGCTCGACCTGCAACTTGCCCTCGTGGCTGCGCGCGCGCTGGGAGAAGATCGTCAGGATCAACATGGTCCGGTCGTTGACCGGCAGTTCCAGCGCACGCTCAAGGTTGCGCTGCTGGGCCGGGCTCAGGGCCTGGTCGAATAGGACCTCGGTCGCGTTGTGCATCCGCGCCAGCAGCTTGATCTCTTCGGCTTTGCCGCTGCCGACGAACAGCGCAGCGTCAGGGGCCTTGCGCTTGCAGGTCACACGCGCCACGGGGTGCAGGCCCGCGGTCTGCGCCAGAAGGCCGAGCTCTTCGAGCTCAGCGTCGAAATGCGCAAGGCCGAAGTCGACGCCCACCAGGATGGCAGGAGCCGCCGCAGCGTCTGCAGTAGGAATATCAGTCAATCGGAAAGAACCGAAAGTGCGCACCACCTTGACGGCGCACGGGGCCGGCACACCGGTGCCGGCGGCAGAACCTCAGGAAGCGGCGTCCGCGTTGTCGTCCTGTGCCGGCTGGAAGTTCACGGCGCGACCCGGAACGATGGTGGAGATGGCGTGCTTGTAGACCATCTGGGTCACCGTATTGCGCAGCAGCACGACATACTGGTCGAAGGACTCGATCTGGCCTTGCAGCTTGATGCCGTTGACCAGATAGATCGACACCGGCACATGCTCGCGGCGCAGCGTGTTCAGGAACGGATCCTGCAAAAGTTGACCTTTGTTGCTCACGATATCCTCCGTGTTCAAACCGTTGTTATTGGGAGAAGGGCACCATACCACAGAGGGTCCGTGCACTCCGTAGAAACACCGATGTCCTTAATTTGCGTGTTGGGACGCAAGTGAATGACGCGCCAGACGGTGCGCAAAGCCCTCGGCGTCAACGATCGGACTTGTCGGCGAACGGATTGGCCGAAGTGCGCATCTCGATGCGCAGCGGTGTGCCCGTCAGGTCGAACTCCTTGCGAAATCGTCCCTCCAGAAAACGCTTGTAAGCCTCGGTCACGTGCTCAAGCGAGTTGCCGTGGACCACAATGATGGGCGGGTTCATCCCGCCCTGGTGCGCGTAACGCATCTTGGGCCGGAACATGCCGCTGCGTTTGGGCGACTGGAACTGCACCGCCTCGAGCAGCAGGCGTGTGAGTACCGGCGTGGACATCTTGCACATGGCGGCCTTGTGCGCCTGGGCGATGGCGCCCCACAGCGGCCCGATGCCCTGGCGCTTCCTGGCAGAAACGAAATGCAGCGCGGCGAACTTGAGGAATGGCAGCCGCGTCTCGATGGAGCGCTGCACCAACTCGCGCTGGTAAGCATCTACAGCATCCCACTTGTTGACGGCCAGCACCACGGCGCGGCCGCTCTCCAGGATATAGCCTGCGATGTGGGCATCCTGGTCGGTCACGCCCTGGGTGGCGTCGAGAAGCAGCAGCACGACGTGCGCGCTCTCGATGGCCTGCAGCGTCTTGACCACCGAGAACTTCTCGATGGCCTCAAATACCTTGCCGCGCCGACGCAGGCCAGCAGTGTCGATGAGCTCGAAGCGCTGGCCATGCCGCTCGAACGGCACGCTGATCGCGTCGCGCGTGGTTCCCGGCATGTCGAAGGCCACCAGGCGCTCCTCGCCCAGCCAGGTGTTGATCAACGTGGACTTTCCGACGTTGGGCCGGCCGGCCACGGCCAGGCGGATCACGCCTGGTTCGCCCTCCGCAGCCTCCTCGGGTTCGTCCGGCAGATTCAGCGGCGCCAGTGCCAGCTCGACCAGTGTGCGCACGCCCTGGCCATGCGCGGCGGACACGGCGTGCACCTCGCCCAGGCCGAGCTCGAAAAACTCCACCAGTTGCTGGCCATCGTGCATGCCCTCGGCCTTGTTGGCTGCCAGCACGCATGGCTTGCCCAGGCGGCGCAGGTAGTTGCCGATGTCGTGATCCTGTGCGGACAGGCCGCCACGGGCATCGACGACGAAGACCACCACATCGGCTTCGGCAACGGCCTGGCGTGTCTGCTTGGCCATCTCCTTGTAGATACCGCTCTCGGCCGTGGGCTCGAAGCCGCCGGTGTCGATGACGATGTATTCGTGCCTGCCCTGCTTGCCGTTGCCGTAGTGGCGGTCGCGCGTGAGCCCGGCGAAGTCCGCCACGATGGCGTCGCGCGAACGCGTCAGCCGGTTGAACAGCGTGGACTTGCCCACGTTGGGCCGGCCCACCAGGGCGATGACGGGTTTCATCTTGTGCGGGTCACTCGGGCGCGTAGCCGTACACGGTGCCGTTGCGCGTCACGACCACCAGCGTGTCGCCGGCCACGACCGGCGCGGCAACGATGGGCGACCCATCGGTGCTGACGCGCGTGAGCGGAGAGCCGTCCTCGCGCGACAGGAAGTGCACGATGCCACTGTCGTCTCCGACGATCACAGAACGGCCCAGTGCAAGCGGCGCCGTCAGTTGCCGGTAGCGCAGGCGCTCCGACGCCCACGCCTGCTCGCCATTGCTGCGGCGCCAGGCCACCACTTTGCCGTCGCCCTCGGGGCCGTAGACCATGCGGTCGTCGCCGTGAACGCCTGCATAGCCTGAAGACGGCTTGCTCCAGGCCAGATTGCCACGCGCCGCGTCCACACAGCCCACGCCGATCTGAAAAGCCCGCACGCAGACGGAGTCGCCGACGCGGCTCACGCGCCCCACCAGGTCGACCAGGCGCTCGACGTCGTTGGTGCCGCGAGGCGTGGCCACCGGCACGTCCCAGCGCACCTGTCCATTCAGCGGGTTCAGACCGACCAGGCGGCCAGAAAGCCCCACGACCAGCGTGTCGCCCACGGCAAGGATGACCCCGCTCTGGCGCAGCACCAGCGGATCGCCCGGGCGCTGCTGCGACCACAGGCGGCGACCACTGCCGCCATCCAGCGCGGTGACCGAGCGGTCCGCAGACAGCACGAACACGCGGCCACCGGCAACCAGAGGAGCAGTGTTCACCTGCGCCGGCAGCTTCTGGCGCCAGCTTTCGCGTCCGGCTTCGAAGGCCACGATCTCGTTGTTCTGGGTGGCCACGGCCGTACGCTGGCCGTCGCTGCCGACGCCGGCCGACAGCTTGGCCTTGGTGGCAGCACGCCACAGCTCACGCCCGGTGCGCGTGTCCAGCGCCAGCACCGTGCCGTCGCTGCTGGCCAGGGCGACCTGCTGGCCCGTGACCTGCACGTCCAGTGGATCGCCGACCTCGCCGATCTTGGCGGTCCACACCTGGCGCACACCCAACAGACCCGGGTTGGGCCCAAGTTCAGCCGGTTTGGGCTTGCTGCTGCCGGCGCAGCCGGCCAACAGCGCAGCCGCCAGGCCGAGCAGCGACGCGGTGGACACCAGGCGGCGGGTGCTGCGGTATTCCATCATTTCGCGGCTCCGGTCGTGGCGCTGGCCGTGGGATCCACGCCCAACGCATTGAGCTTGACCTCGACCATGCGGCGGTAGGCAGAGCGGGCGTCCATGCCGGCGTAGGCCTTGCGGTACTCCGCAAGCGCCTCGGCCTTCTTGTCCTGCGCGGCCAGGATGTCGCCGCGGCGGTCGGCCGCCAGCGCAGCGAACTCGCCCGCAAAGCTGCCGTTCAGCTGCTTCAAGGCGTCGTCATAGGCTTTGGCATCGAACAGCAGCCCGGCCAGACGCAGCCGCGCCAAAGCCTGGTAGGCCGGATCGGTAGACTTCTCGGCCACCCAGGCCAACGTCGACTTGGCAGCGTCGTCGTTGCCTTTCTCGTGCAGCACCTTGGCGGCCAGCAGGCCGGCCTGCTGCGCATAGGTGGTGCTGGCGTAGCCGTCGCGGATGTCGCCGAAGGCGCGCTCCAGCCGTGCCGTGTCGCCCGCCCTCGCGGCGCGGTCCACTTCATCGTACAGCGCGGCTGCCTTGGCCGCCTGGTTGCGCTGCCAGTACTGCCAGCCGTTCCAGCCGGCGAAACCGGCGAGGACAAGAATCAGCAGCCAGGTGATGGCATTGCCGTAGCGCTGCCACAGGTGCTTCACCTGGTCGAGCTGTTCCTGTTCTTCGAGATCGAGATGTGTTGCCATGGGAGAGAGCGAAAGGCGCGTTCGGCGCGCGGAATCAAGCGCGCGATTGTAGGGACGCAGCCCAATCGGCCACATTGGACAGGGGCCGGCGCTGCTGAGTGCCCTGCCCGTCGCGCAGAGCCTTGACCGTCAGCTCGCCGCAGGCCGCTTCGTCAGCGCCGAAGATGAGTGCGTACTGCGCACCGCTGGCGTCGGCCTTCTTGAACTGCGACTTCATGCTGCCGCCGCCGGCATGCAGCACGACCTTGAGGCCGGCGTCGCGGAGCTGCTCCAGCACGAGCATCGCACGCGGAAGCAGCTCGGGCGCGGTCACGATGGCATACGCAGCAGGCGCCGCCTCAGGAACCTGCAGGCCCAGGCCCTGGATCAGCAGCAGCAGCCGCTCGATGCCGAGGCCGAAGCCGACGGCCGGCGCGCTCTTGCCGCCCATCTGCGCGATCAACCCGTCGTAGCGGCCGCCGCCGCAGACCGTGCCCTGCGAGCCAAGCTGGTCGGTGACCCACTCGAACACCGTGAGGTTGTAGTAGTCCATGCCGCGCACCAGGCGCGGATTCACACGGTAGGCCAAGCCGGCGGCGTCGAGCACGGCGCGCACGGCGCCGAAGTGCGCACGCGACTCCTCGCCCAGGAAGTCCATGAGCTGCGGCGCAGCCTCGACCATGGCCTGCATGGCCGGGTTCTTGGTATCGAGAATGCGCAACGGGTTGCTGTGCAGGCGGCGCCTGGCGTCTTCATCGAGCAGCCCGGCATGCGCCTCGAAGTGGCGCACCAGCGCATCGCGATGGGCCTGGCGCTCGGCCGGCTGGCCCAGGCTGTTGAGCTCCAGCCGCACGTGCCGGCCTTCGACCAGGCCCAGCTGCTTCCACAGTGCGCGCACCAGCAGGATCAGCTCGGCGTCCACGTCAGGACCGGCGAAGCCCAGGGCCTCGACGTCGAGCTGGTGGAACTGGCGGTACCGCCCCTTCTGCGGCCGCTCGTGGCGGAACATCGGGCCCGCCGTCCATAGCCGCAGCGGGCCGTTGTACAGCGCGTTGTGCTCGACCATGGCACGCACGATGCCCGCCGTGGCCTCGGGACGCAGCGTGAGCCTGTCGCCGTTCATCGAATCGGTGAACGAGTACATCTCCTTTTCGACGATGTCGGTCACCTCGCCCAGCCCACGCACGAACAGCGCGGTGGGTTCGACCACGGGCGTCACGATGTACTGGTAGCCGTAGCGGGCCATGACCTCGCGCACGGTGCTCTCGAACCAATGCCAAAGGGCAGAATCGGGCAGCTTGTCGGTACGCGGCACACTCGCCGGCAATATGTCGTTCATGCCTTTGACGGCATTGATCTTGTCAGCCATGGGAATCCGTGGTTCAGGCGACGGCCGTGGAGCCTTGGCCGAAACGCTTTTCGATGTAGTTCTCGACGACTTGCTGGAACTCCTGCGCAATGCCCTCGCCACGCAGCGTCATGGCCTTCTCGCCGTCGATGAAGACGGGTGCGGCCGGCGCCTCGCCGGTACCGGGCAGGCTGATGCCGATGTCGGCATGCTTGCTTTCGCCCGGGCCATTGACGATGCAGCCCATCACGGCCACCTTGAGCTTTTCCACGCCGGGGTAGCGGTTGCGCCAGACCGGCATTTGCTGGCGCAGAAAGTCGTCGATCTGCTTGGTCAGCTCCTGGAAGGTGGTGCTGGTGGTGCGGCCGCAGCCCGGGCAGGCCGTCACACTGGGCACGAAGCTGCGCATGCCCAGGGCCTGCAGGATCTCGGAGGCCACCACCACCTCCTGCGCGCGGGCCTCGCCCGGCTGCGGCGTGAGCGAGACGCGGATGGTGTCGCCGCTGCCCTGCTGCAGCAGCACCGCAAGCGCCGCAGACGAGGCCACCGTGCCCTTGGTGCCCATGCCGGCCTCGGTCAGGCCGAGGTGCAGCGGGTAGCGGCAGCGGCGCGCGAGCTCGCCATAGACGGTGATGAGGTCCTGCACGCCGCTGACCTTGCACGACAGGATGATCTGGTGCGCCGGCATGCCCATGCCCTCGGCCAGCTGGGCCGAGGAGATGGCCGAGGTGATCAGCGCCTCGTACATCACCTGCCTGGCATCCCAGGGCTGGGCGCGCGCATTGTTCTCGTCCATGAGGCCGGCCAGCAGCTCCTGGTCCAGGCTGCCCCAGTTCACACCGATGCGCACCGGCTTGCTCCAGCGCATGGCGGCCTCGATCATCTGGCCGAACTGCTTGTCGTGCTTGTCCCCCTTGCCCACGTTGCCAGGGTTGATGCGGTACTTGGAGAGCGCCTCGGCACAGGCCGGGTAGTCGGTCAGAAGCCGGTGGCCGTTGTAGTGGAAGTCGCCGATGAGCGGCACCTGGATGCCCATGCGGTCCAGCTGCTCTCGGATGTGCGGCACGGCCTCCGCCGCCTCGGGCGTGTTGACCGTGATGCGCACCAGTTCCGAGCCCGCCAGCGCGAGCTCCTTGACCTGGATCGCCGTGCCGATGGCGTCGGCCGTGTCGGTATTGGTCATCGACTGCACGCGCACGGGCGCGTTGCCGCCCAGCGTGAGCAGGTGGTCCTTCCAGCGCACCTCGGCCTGCAGGCTTCGGCGTTCGGCCGGCGCCGCGGGCTGGATGGCGCAGGGCACGGTGGGAGCGGCGGCGTGAGGCATGGTCACTTCACCTTGAAGCGTGCGACGTTGTTCTTGGCGATGGCGCGCAGATCGCGCGGCTCGCCGCGCACCCGCACATCGACCGCATCGATGCGGCCGACCACCACGTTCAATGGCGGCGTGCCGGTGGCGGTCACCGTCTCGCCAGCCACGAGACTGCGGCGCAACGGCGTGGCACCGGTGGCATCGGTCACCTGGACCCAGGTGTCGCCTTTGGCCACGAACTGCAGCAGCGCGGGGGGCGCGACAGGGCTGGCCGCTGCCGCGGAGGCAGCTGCGGCCGGGGCACTCGCGACAGGCGCCGGCTCGGTGACGGTCGGTGCCACCGTCGGGGTGGGCTCTGCAGGCGTGACGCTCTCGTTCACCGTGCTCGGGGCGCCCATGGGCGTGGCCGCAGATCCGTTCTCGGCATCTGCGGCACTCCCACCCAGACCTGGCCACAGGTAGATGGCCATCGCCCCCAACAGCAGCAGGGCCACGATCCACATGGCCGGGCTCGGACTGCCGCGCAGCGATGTACTGCCCGATGCGGCTGCACCAGGTTCGAAACGTGCGTTGATGGCCGGAGGCGCCACCTCCCTGCGCTCGCCCGAGATGCCCGGCATCAGGTCGAGCACCGGCTTGGGATCCAGCTTGAGGCCGCGGCAGATGCTGGCAGCCAGGCCGCGTGCGAAGGTGGCATCGGGCAACAGATCGATGCGGCCCGCCTCCAGCGCCTCCAGCTTCTTGACCGTGACCTTCAATGCGATGGCCAGGGCCTCCACATGCAGGCCGGCATCCTCGCGTGCCTGGCGCAGCATGGCGCCAGCGCGCTGCGCACCGCTGGTGGCCTGGTCGGAGGGTGGCGGCGCCATGTCGGGAGAAAGGTTCTTGTCACTCATCGAAAGCTTGGCGCTCCAGCGCCATGTACTCGCGGGACTGCACGAAACGGTTGCGCAGCTGCGTGCCCAATTGTTCGACAGCCTGGCGGTTGCCCAGGCTGCGTTCGATCTTGATGCCCAGCCACAGGGACTCGGCGTTGGCGTACTCGCTGTTGTTGATGCGGCGGATGTAGAACTGCGCGCGCTGCAGGTCGCCACGTTTGTACAGCGACTGCGCCAGGTTGTAGCCGGTGATCGGATTGGCCGGGTCGAGTTCGTGGGAATGCATGAGACTGCGCTCGGCCTCGGCCACCTGGCCTGCCCGCTGCTGGCACAGGCCCTGCGCCAGCCAGGTCTTGGCCTTGTCGGCGTAGGTCAGGTTCTGCACCGCCACGGTGAACTGCGCGACCGCCTGGTCGTAGCGCCCCTGCTGGCACAGCAACCAACCGTAGTTGTGGGCCGTGCCAGGCTCACGCGGACTCAGGCGCTGGGCCTGACGGAAGCTCTCCTCGGCCAGCGCGAGGTCGTTGAGCCGCATGTAGACGAGCCCGCGCAAATTGAAGGCTTCGGCAAAGCCGGGATCAGTCGCCAGCGCGAGCTTGACTTCTTCCAGCGCCACATTGGTCTGGCCCTGATCGAAGTAGCGCGAGGCAAGCTCGAGCCGCACACGGGCCCGCTTGCGCGCCTCGGTCTCCTCCGACGGAATCACCACGCCAGAGGGGTCCGTGCCGCGCGCGCCGTTGGCCGGCACGGCGCAGCCGGACAGCAGCACTGCACCGGACAGGGCCAGACCGGCGAGACCACAGGCCAGGATGCGGCCGGGCAGGTGCGTCGCGGTGCGCATCGTCTCAGTTCCCCTGTGGCGGCGCCGCAACCACCTGCAGCGGCACCTGGCGTTGCAGCGCGATGCGCTGCGTCACCCGGGTGCGGTCCTTCACATCGCCGGCAAGTTGGCCACAGGCGGCGTCGATGTCGTCGCCGCGCGTCTTGCGCACCGTGGTGACCAGGCCAGCGTCCAGCAGCAGCTTGGCGAAGGCGCTGACCTGGGGCGCCGGGGAGCGCTTGAGCCCCGAGGCCGGGAATGGGTTGAACGGAATGAGGTTGAGCTTGCACCAGACGCCATCGGTGCGGTGGCGCTCGACGAGCGCGATCAGCTCGCGCGCATGCTCGGGCTGGTCGTTCACACCGTCGAGCATGCAGTATTCGAAGGTGATGAAGTCGCGCGGCGCGTGCGCAAGGTAGCGCTGGCAGGCGCCCATCAATTCATCGAGCGGGTACTTGCGGTTCAGCGGCACCAATTTGTCGCGCAGCGCATCGTTGGGCGCGTGCAGCGAGACGGCCAGCGCCACCGGGCAATCCTGGCCCAGCCGGTCCATCATGGGCACCACACCCGAGGTGGACACCGTCACGCGGCGGCGCGACAGCCCATAGCCATGGTCGTCCAGCATCACGCGCAGGGCCGGTACCAGAGCTGAATAATTCTGCAGCGGCTCGCCCATGCCCATCATGACCACGTTGGAGACGACGCGTTCGGCCACGCCCAGGTGCTTGCGCAGGAAATGCTCGGCAAACCACAGCTGGGCGAGGATCTCGCCGGTCGTGAGGTTGCGGCTGAAGCCCTGGTGACCGGTGGAACAGAAGCGGCAGCCGACGGCGCAGCCGGCTTGCGAGGAGACGCACAAGGTGCCGCGGTCGTCCTCGGGGATGAAGACCGCCTCGACTGCATCGCCGGCACCGACGTCGAACAGCCACTTGACGGTTCCGTCCTGCGAGATGTGCTGGGTGATGACAGGCAGCGCCGTGATCCGAGCGACGCCTTCCAGCTTGCCGCGCAGCGACTTGGCCAGGTCGCTCATCTGGCTGAAATCGCTGGCACCGCGTTGGTGGATCCAGCGGAACAGCTGGGTCGCGCGAAAGCGCTTCTCGCCCAGGCGCTCGCAGAAGGCCGCGAGGCCGTCGAGGTCGAATTCCAGCAGGTTGACGGCAGACGCACTCACGCGCGATCCCCCGCCGCGCTCAACCCGCGCCGGCGACGACCCCGGACGGGGTTGCAAGGCGCGGGACGCTGCATGTCAGCGAGCGTAGATGTTGAGGCCGGGGAAGAAGAAGGCGACTTCCACCTGCGCAGTTTCGGCAGCGTCCGAACCGTGCACGGCGTTGGCATCGATGCTGTCGGCGAAATCGGCGCGGATGGTGCCGGCAGCGGCCTTCTTCGGATCGGTGGCACCCATCAGGTCACGGTTCTTCAGGATGGCGTTCTCGCCTTCCAGGACCTGCACCATGACGGGGCCGGAGATCATGAACTCGACCAGGTCCTTGAAGAAGGGGCGCTCCTTGTGCACGCCGTAGAACTGCTCGGCTTCGGCGCGCGACAGTTGCACCAGGCGCGCGGCAGCGATCTTCAGGCCAGCTGCCTCGAAGCGGGCGTAGATCTGGCCGATGACGTTCTTGGCGACTGCATCGGGCTTGATGATGGAGAGGGTGCGTTCGAGAGCCATTTTTGTGGTGTCCTATGGTGAAGCCGCAAGGCTTGGGATCGATGGAAAAAGGAAAAGGCGCTTGAGCGCGCAAAGCCTGCGATTTTAGCCCGTGCGGCCTCGCGCATTCGAAAGCTGGGCATGCGCCAGGGAAATGAGGAATCTCAGCGGCCGCGGCCACCCCGCCGCTGCGGCCCGCCGCCACCGCCCCCACGCCGTTGCTGGCCCTGGCGCTGGCGCGTGAAGCTGTCGGCACCGATGTAACCGAACGACGTCTTCATCGGATCGGGCTGGCCGCCGTTGCCACCGCCTCCTCCGCCACCACCGCCGTCGCGTGGCGTGCGGCGCTGACCGCCAGGCGTGCTGACGGTCAGCGGATTGGGGATGGCGCCTTCTGCGCGGCTACCGGTGTCCCGACGCACGCCGGCGTTGCCACCCTGGGCCGGGTTGGGGCCGCCACGCTTGCCGCGTCCGCCGCCGTCGCCACGCGCCCCGCGTTGCTGCGCGGGCGCGCCGCCAACACTGCCCTCCAACGGGCGCTGGCCCTGTCCGCCGCGGGCGCTGCGTGCGCCACGCCCACCGGCGCGGCGATCCGGCGCCTGGTTGCGCCCGCTGCCCCCCCGCGCTGCAGGAGGCTGGGGTGCCTGTGCGCCTGCCGCGCGCATGAGGGCCTGGATGTCACGTGCGTCCAGCTCCAGGGAGGCACCGCGCTTGAGGCCGCGCGGCAGTTGCATGGCACCGTAGCGGATGCGGATCAGGCGGCTGACGGCGTGGCCGACCGCTTCGAACATGCGCCGGACCTCGCGGTTGCGGCCTTCCGAAATGGTCACGCGGTACCAGCAGTTGGAACCTTCTCCACCACCGTCCTCAATGCTGCCGAACTGCGCCTGCCCGTCGTCCAGGTTCACGCCGTCCAGCAGGCGCTGCTTCTCCTCGTTGCTGAGCGCGCCCAGCACACGCACGGCGTACTCGCGCTCCAAGCCGAAGCGCGGATGCATGAGCTTGTTGGCCAGTTCACCGGAGTTGGTGAACAGCAGCAAGCCTTCGGTGTTGAGGTCCAGCCGGCCGACCGACTGCCACTTGCCCTGAAAGAGCTTGGGCAGCTTGCGGAACACCGTGGGCCGGTTCTGCGGGTCATCGTGCGTGACGACCTCGCCTGTCGGCTTGTGGTAGGCGATCACGCGCGGAGGCGGCGCGTCGATGCGCACGCGGATGGGCTTGCCGTTGACCTTGATCTGGTCGCCGTACTGGATGCGCTGGCCAATGTGGGCCGGTTCGTTGTTGACGGAGATGCGCCCC
>CAJYRH010000275.1 GCA_913776795.1 uncultured Pseudorhodoferax sp.
CAGGATCGTGGCGGTCGACGCGCTGCTGGTCCGCACGCCGCCTCCCTGAACCGGCCTGCGCAGGCCGGGGGGGGCCGATCCAGCACAATGGCGGTGCGATGACCACGACAACTTCCGCATCCGCCGCCCGGCCGGCCAAGAAAGCCACCCCCGCCCGCCCCCGCGGGCGGGCCGTCCGCGACTCCAAGGAACTGCTGCTGGGCATCGCCGCCAAGATGTTCCGCGAGAAGGGCTACGCCGGCACCTCGGTGCGCGACATCGTGCAGAAGGCGCGCATCGAGCCGAGCGCGCTGTACTACCACTACGCGTCCAAGGAGGCGCTGCTCGACGCGGTGCTGGAGCGCTCGATCCACGGCGTGATGGAAGCCGTGCGCACGGCCCTGGCCGAGTTGCCGTCGGATGCGTCGCCGCGCGACCGGATCGGCGCGGCCATCGCCACCCACCTGCGCGCGATCAGCGTGCACGGCGACTTCGCGCTGGCCAGCCGGCGCGTGATCGGCGAGGTGCCCACCGCGGTGCGCCGCAAGCACGAGACCATGCGCGCCGAGTACGGCGCCTACTGGCAATCGCTGCTCGAAGCCGCAGCCGACAGCGCTGCTTTCCAGGACGATGCGCCGCTCGGCCTGGCCCGCATGTTCCTGATCGGTGCGCTGAACTGGTCCAGCGAGTGGTATGACCCGCGCAGGAAGACACCGGAACAACTGGCGCAGGTCTTCACACGCATGCTGTTCGACGGCATGGGTGCCACGCCCCCGAAGGAGGCCGGCGCGCGCCCCCGCACGTGAGCCACGCCCAACCGGCCCTTCAGGCCGCACACGACTGGCGCACGAAGTCCAGTACGGCGGCCCCGTCTTCGCACAAGGCGGCACCCACGACATCGTGCCAGTGCGACTCGGAACCGCCCGCGTGCCGCAGGGAGTGCAGGCGGCGCGTGTAGAGCTGCAGGTCGAGCTCGGCCGTGAAGCCGATGGCGCCGTGCACCGCATGGCTGGTTTCCGCCACGTGCAACGCCGCCGCGCTGGTGCGGCCCTTGGCGACGGCCACCTGCAAGCGCGATGGCAAGGCAGCGTCGCACGCGCAGCCGAGCTGGGCAGCCATGTCGGCCGCGAAGACGTGCTCTGCCATCTCGGCCACTTGGTGCTGGATCACCTGGAATTTGCCGATCGGCCGACCGAACTGCTGGCGGTCGTTGGCATAGGCCACGGTGCGCGACAGCACGGTACCCATTGCCCCTGCAAGCTGCGCCGCCGCGGCGCAGGCCTGCAGCGTGTCCAGATCGGTCCGGGTCCCCGCAGGCAGGCGGCGCACGGCACTGCCGCGCCAGGTGATACGCCGGTCCAGCCCGGTTCCCAAAACTTCCGACCGCCCCTCGTCCACGCGCAGCAGGCACGGCACGCCCTGCCATGCCGCCAGCACCCAATCGGCCGCGGCGGCACCATGGGCCTGCGCGCAGCACAGCTCCGGCCCCTGCGCCACCAGTTCGGTCCCGAAGGCGATGCTGCCCTGCGGCCATGCCTGCCCGGCAGACGCGATCAACGCGCGCGCCAGCATGGTCTCGGCCAGAGGCACGGGCACCACGTAGGCGCCGCACAGCGCCATGACCGGGCCGCACTCGCGCAGCGGCAACTCGGCGCCTCCCTGCCTCTGTGCCGCCAGCATGTCGGCGAATCCGGCCTGCTCGATCGCACGCCACAATGCGGCGGCGCTGGCGCCAGCCTCGATCGCCCGTACGGTCGCTGGCGTGCAGTGCGCCTGCAGCAGCCGTTCCGCGGCTTGGGTGAACAACGCATCCATCGTCGCAGCTCCTTTCAGCGCAGGCCCAGCCCGCGCGCGATCATGCCGCGCAGGATGTCGCGCGTACCGCCGCGCAGGGAAAAGGACGGCGCCACCAGCGCCACCGTGTCCAGTGTGCGCAGCAACTCCAGGGGGACCGGCGTGGCACGGGAGAACAGGTCGTCCGCGATGCAGGCGGGCACGTCCTGCTCGAAGGCCGTGCCCAGATCCTTGACGAGCGCGGCCTGCACCGCCGGACTGTCGCCGCGCACCAGTTCGGCCGTGACGGCGATCGACATGGCGCGCAACGGCGCCAGCTGGGTCAGCAGGCGTCCGGCCAGGCGCACCGCAGCCTGCGTACGGCCAGCGGGTGTGCGCACGAAGCGCAGCCACTCGTCAAACAGCACGATGCTGGAGTACAGGCGCTCCGGCCCACTGCGCTCGAACGCCAGTTCGGACGTCACCTGCTCCCAGCCCTGCCCTTCGGCTCCGACCAGCGCGTCTGCGGCCAAGGCCACATCGTCGAAGAAGACTTCGCAGAAATGGCTACCACCGGAGAGGTCGGGAATCGGCCGTACCCGCACGCCCGGCAGCCGCAGATCCACGATCACCTGCGACAGCCCCTGGTGCCGGTCCTGGGCCGTGCCCGAAGTCCGCACCAGGGCGATCATGTAGTCGCAGTGGTGCGCGTTGGTCGTCCAGATCTTCTGGCCGTTCAGCCGCCATCCATCAGGCGTGCGCTCGGCGCGCGTGCATACCGCCGCCAGGTCCGACCCGGCCTGGGGCTCGCTCATGCCGATACAGAAAAAGGCTTCGCCACGGCAGATCCGCGGCAGATACTCCTGCTTCTGGGCTTCGGTCCCGTACTTCAGCAGCAGCGGCGCGCTTTGGCGGTCGGCCACCCAATGCAGCGCAACCGGCGCGCCCGCGTTGAGCAGTTCCTCAACCAGCACATAGCGCGTGAAAGCGCTGCGTTCGGCACCCCCATAGGCTGCCGGCAGACCCAGGCCCAGCCATCCACGCCGGCCCAGCGCACGGCTGAAGCCGGCATCGACACCATTCCACGAGCGGGCACGGACATGGG
>CAJYRH010000276.1 GCA_913776795.1 uncultured Pseudorhodoferax sp.
CTACCAGGCGGCGGCCACCGCGGCCGTGGCGCGCACGGCGGCGGCGACGCAGTCCGTCTATGTGCCGACCAGCCGCTTCGACCCGGGGGGCTCGGACTTCATGCGCTCCTATTACCGGGCCCGTGCCAGTGCCCCGGGCACGGCGCGCGTGGCCTCGGTGGTCAGCGGCCTGCGCTACGACCAGCTCGTGCCGAACGCCACCAAGTCGCTGAGCGCCCTGCTGCTGAATGCGTCGCGCTGGACCTATGGCCGCAACGTCGGCGAAGTCGGCGCGGTGGCATCGCCCAGCGGCGCAAGCTGGAACGAGCTGACGACCGCGCAGGCCAAGGCGCGCCAGGCCGCTGGCGACGCCGAGCTGCAGGTGGTCAGCAGTTATGGCTTCGGCCCGCTGAGCTACTACAGCTACGTCACCACGGGCGAGTTCCCCGGCACCGTGCTGCTGAGCTCTCCCGATTTCGGGCTGGTGGCCGGCGAGCGGACCTATAGCAAGGGTTCCGTGCTGTTCGTGAACCTGCCGGTCGGCTTCTTCAAGGCCATCGGCACCGACGGCGCGCTGCTGCACGGCACGCTGGGCCACTTCGCCCGCGACATGGTCGGCATGCCGCGCCTGTCGTCGCAGCCACGCGGCGTGGGCGGCCTGGTCTACAACTGGCACGTGGACGACGGCGACGATGTCGTGCCGCAGTTCCGCAGCATCATGGCGGCCGATTTCATGCAGGGCGCCGGCCCCTTCTCGGTGCACTTCACGGCTGGGCCCGACGTCAATGAACTGGGCGACGGCCTGGGGATGAACCTGCCGGCGAACCCGGCGGCACAGGACGTGGTGCTGCGCACCGGCAAGTTCGGCAAGTACGCCGGCAACCGCAGTCTGGTCAAGCACGCCGTCGGCTCGCATGGCGGCTGGAACCACAACCTCTACGGCATCAACGCCAACGAGACCAATGCGTCCGTCTACCTGCCCTGGCTGCAGCTCAACTTCCAGGCCATCACCAACGTGACGGGCGAAAAGCAGCGCGAGTATTCGGCTCCGCAGGGCAACAACTCGACCTGGGCCACGCGCTGGATCGAGCAGTATGGCGTGGTCGGCATGTACACGGTCAGCAACACCGGCAGTGCGGCCACGCGCGAATGGCGCGACGGCAGCCGCCTGACCACCAGGCTGTGGGCCATGCCGATCTCGCCCTTCGGCGTGTCGGCCACGTTCGAGGAGTTCGAGGAAAACGGCATCAGCGACGGCACCAGCGCGCAGTGGCTGCTCGACCTGCAGAGCTTCGTCGTCAACAAGCGCAGCAACCGGCTGTTCTACAACCACCCACCCGGCGCCCTGGCGCACCTGGACGTGGTCAAGACCTTCGTCAAGCGTGCCGGCAAGCTGTCGGAAAGCGACCGATTCCAGTGGTACACGATGACCGAGCTGGCGGACTTCTCGCAGCGCCGCATCCAGACCGGCTGGTCCAGCGCACCGTTCCTGCTCGGCACCACGGTGTTCGTGCTCAGCAACGCGCAGTCGCTGACCGACGTCACGATGCTGCTGCCGCGCAGCGGCTACACCCTGCCCGTCATTTCGTCGGGACTGGGCACGGTGTCCAGCGATGGCACCGACTGGGTCATCACCGCCAGGAGCGGCACCCAGCTGCGCTTCATCACCGCAGAGCGCTGAGGCGCACCGCACCGGGCGCCGGCGTGGCGTCCGGTGCCGATCGGGTCCTACCTGATCACGCCTAGCCTGCGGGCGATCGCCACGGCCTGCGTGCGGCTCCTGGCATCCAGCTTCATGTTGATGTTGCGCAGGTGCGTGCGCACCGTGCTGTCCGAGACGAACAGCTTTTCGGCCATGGCGCTGTTCGAATAGCCTTCGGCCAGCAGCTGCAGCACGCGGATTTCCTTGCGCGTGAGCGGCTCCTCGTTGCTGGCGCCCACCCCGGTCGGTGCATCGGGCTCGGGCGCAGCCGGCGGGCCGGCGGCGTGCAGCAGGCGCTGCAGGTGCTCGGCCTGGATCGGGTCGGCCGCGTCCGGCACGGCCGCGGCATGGCGCTGCAGCAGCCGGCCCACGGCCGGGCCCTCGTCCAGGATCAGGCGCATGAAGCCCTCCTGGCTGGCCGCCTGCAGCACGGCGCCGATGTCTGCCATGGACGCTGCAAGGTCGCCTGCGCGCAGCTGCGCCAAGGCCCGCAGCACCTGCAGCTTGAGCACGCGCCGCGTGCGCGCGGCTGCCGTGGCGGCGTGGATCTCCGCATCCAGCAATTGCAGCGCGGTGCGCGCATCGCCGAAGGCGACTTCCCAGCGGGCCCTGGCCAGGGCCAGGTAGTCCAGGTCGTGGGCGGGCAGGCGCATGCGGCGCTCGCGCTCCCAGATGGCGGGATCGTCGGCGCGCAGCAGCTCCTCGCGCGCGGCCGGGCCGTTGCCCTGCAACACCAGCATGCGCGAGCGCTCCAGCTTGGCGCCGGCCACCACACGGGGCAGCTGGCGGGCATGGCCCAGGTATTCCAGTTCTGTCAGGGCCTGCAGCGCGCCCTGCACATCGCCGCTGTGGAAGGCGATGCGCGAGCGCATCACGTGCGACAGGATCATGTGGTCGGGCAGGCCGACGTCGCGCGCCAGCGGCAGGTAGACGTTGAGCAGATGTTCGGCCTGCGGCAGCTGGTTGGCCTCGTACACCACGCTGGCGTAGAGCACGCCGGCCCAGGCGTTGCCGTGGCTGTGGTTGTAGGTCACGGCGTGGGTGGAGTCCACCGCGATGCGAAAGCGGGCCGTGGCCTGGCGCAGGCGGCCGGCCTGCAGGTCCAGCAAGCCCTCGGAGGCCTCGGTGTACATGCGGTGGAAGGTGCCGGCGCGCTTGGCCTGGCCCTGCTTGCTGCGCGCGGCATCGAGCAGCCGCTGGGAGGCGTGCTGGTCCCCCATCACTGAGAGGATGTGGGCCATGGCGTTGAGCAGCGCACTGTCGGCAAAGGCCAGCCCGGTGGGCAGGCGGTTCAGGCAGGCACGGCCGGCCTCGTAGGCCTCGTCGTAGCGGTCCTGCATGGCCAGCAGCAAGGGGTAGAGCGTGTGGGCGCAGGCGCGCACTTCGGGCAGCGGGCTGTGGATGCAGTCCGACGCTTCCAGGCGCGCCATCGCATCCCACGGGCCGTGGGTGAAGCACTCGGCCCACAGCGCGATGAGCTGCAGGATGGGGTGCTCTCGCAGCTGGTGGTCCGGGATCGCCGAGAACCAGCGGGCCAGCAGACGCATGCGGCCCTGCTCGAGGAACTGCTCGGCCCAGGTGTCCAGCAGCGTCAGGGCATGCGGGTGGTCGCCACCCTCGATGGCGTGGTCGATGGCCGGCACCGGTCGCCCCTGCGATTCATA
>CAJYRH010000277.1 GCA_913776795.1 uncultured Pseudorhodoferax sp.
CTCGCAAGCCGGCCATCACCGGCTGCTGGCGTGGTCCAGCAGTTCCCCGACGACCTCTGGCGCTTCTTCATGCGCCAGATGCCCCAGCCCCGGCAGCAGCCGAAACCGTGCGCCCGGCAGCTGCCGCGCCACGCGCTCCGATTGCCGCGGGTCCACCGTTCCGTCGGCACTGCCGGCGGCCAGCAGCAAGGCCACCGGAACCTGCGCCATGCGCGCGCGCAGCGCCGGCACCAGGGGCCGCAGATCCCAGTGCGCCATCATGCGCAGCGCGCCAGCCACGTGCGCGGGCTGGCGCAGCAGCGCGCGGTAGTGCGCCAGGCCCTGTGCGTCCAGCCGCGAACCCGTCGCGTCCACCAGGTGCTGCAGGGCACCGGGTCGCGACGCCGCTCGCGCCGCCAGCCAGGGCAGCAGCGGCAGGGCGGCCATGGCACGCGCCAGCGGGGGGAACACGGCGCCGGCCAGGCCGGGCAGCGGCTCCAGCGCGCCGTTGAGCGAGAGCAGGGTGCGCGCCGACGGCAGCGCGCCGTCCAACCACAACTGCAGCATCAGCGCGGCCCCGGCCGAATGGCCGACCACCGCCGCCGGCGCCGCGTGCTGTGCGCGCAGCAGTTGCGCCAGCGCCGCGGCCATGCGTGGCAGGCTGGCCGCGCGGTCGGCGAATCCGCTGCTGCCGCCATGGCCTGGCAGGTCCGGCGCCAGCAGCCGGTAACGCCCGGCCAGCCCAGGAGCGCAACCATCCCACGAGCGGCTGGACGAGCCGGTGCCGTGCAGGAGCAGCAGCCACGGGCGGGCGTCTGCGACGGTGGACGGATCGGCCGTCGCGCCATGCGGGGCGGTGCGGCGAAGGCGCCAGCGCAGGCCTGCCGCGGCCTGCTGGGAGTCCTCCGTGGTCGAGACGTCTGCGTGCACGCCCTATTGTCAACCAAACATGACACTACTACTATGGTTTGCATGTTGACACACGCGCTGCGCGCTGCGCCCCGCCCCCATGCCGTCGTCATCGGCAGCGGCTTCGGCGGCCTGGCTGCCGCGGTGCGGCTGGGTGCGCGTGGCTACCGGGTCACGGTGCTGGAGCGGCTGGACGCGCCGGGCGGCCGCGCCTACGTCTACCGGCAGGACGGCTTCACTTTCGATGCGGGCCCCACCGTCATCACTGCGCCTTTCCTGTTCGAGGAGCTCTGGCAGCTCTGCGGCAGGCACCTGGCCCACGACGTGGAGCTGCGCCCCGTCAGCCCGTTCTACCGCGTGCGCTTCGACGACGGCACCGTGTTCGACTACAGCGGCGATGCCGACGCCATGCGCGCCGAGGTGGCCCGCATCGCGCCTGACGACGTGGCCGGCTACGAGCGCTTTCTCGCGGCCAGCAAGGCCATCTACGCGGTGGGTTTCGAGCAGCTGGGCGACCAGCCCTTCGACCGTTTCGCCGACATGGCCGCCGTGCTGCCGCAGTTGCTGCGGCTCAAGGGCTACCGCACCGTGCACAGCCTGGCCTGCCAGCATGTGAAGAGCGAGAAGCTGCGCGTGCTGCTGACCTTCCAGTCGCTGCTGGTGGGCGGCAACCCGTTCCAGACCACCTCGGTCTACTGCCTGATCGCGCACCTGGAACGCCGCTTCGGCGTGCACTTCGCCATGGGCGGCACCGGCCGGCTGGTGCAGGGCCTGGTGCGGCTGGTCGAAGGGCAGGGCGGACGCGTGGTCTGCAACGCCACGGTCGAGGAGATCCTGACGCACGACGGCGCGGCCTGCGGCGTGCGGCTGGCCGGCGGCGAGCGCATCGACGCGGCCATCGTCGTCTCCAACGCCGACGCCGCCTGGACCTACAGCCGCCTGCTGCCCTCCGTGGCCCGCAAGCGCTGGACCGACCGCAAGCTGCAGCGCGCACGCTATTCCATGAGCCTGTTCGTCTGGTACTTCGGCACGCGCCGCCAGTACCCCGACGTGGCGCACCACAGCATCGTGCTGGGGCCGCGCTACCGGGGCCTGCTGGACGACATCTTCGTGCAACAGCACCTGGCCGAGGACTGCAGCCTGTACCTGCACCGTCCCACCGCCACCGACCCCAGCCTGGCACCGCCCGGCTGCGACACCTTCTACGTGCTGGCCCCGGTGCCGCACCTGGACAGCGGCGTGGACTGGGAGGCGCGCGCGGAGCCCTACCGCCAGGCCATCGCCGCGCGGCTGTCGGCGACCGTGCTGCCGGGCCTGCAGGAGCAGATCGTCAGCTCGCACATGCACACGCCGCAGGATTTCCAGGATCGGCTGCTGTCCGTCAAGGGCGCCGCCTTCTCGTTCGAACCGGTGCTGCAGCAAAGTGCCTGGTTCCGCCCGCACAACCGCAGCGAGGAGCTGCGCGGCCTGTACCTGGTCGGCGCCGGCACACACCCGGGGGCCGGCCTGCCGGGCGTGCTCACGTCCGCCAAGGTGCTGGACCGCGTGGTGCCGCATGGCCGCACCCTGCGCGGACCGCGCGCCACGCCACAGGAGACGTTGCATGTCCGTCGCGCCCATCGTCCGGCTTGAGCCGCACCTGGCCCGGCACTGGACGGCCGATGTCGCCGCCTGCCGCGCCAGCCTGCAGCACAACAGCAAGACTTTCCACGCCGCGTCGCTGCTGCTGCCGCCGCGCGTGCGCGAGCCGGCGACGGTGCTCTACGGCTTTTGCCGGCTGGCCGACGATGCGGTGGACGAGCAGGGCGGGCGCTGCGATGCCATCGCGCGGCTGCGCGAGCGGCTCGACCGCGTGTACGCCGGCCAGCCCCTCACCGTGCCGAGCGACCGCGCGCTGGCGGCCGTGGTCGCCGCCTACGCCGTGCCGCGTGCACTGCCCGACTTCCTGGTCGAAGGCCTGGCCTGGGACGTGGAGGGCCGCCGCTACGAGACGCTGGAAGACCTGCACGCCTACGCCGCGCGCGTGGCCGGTGCCGTGGGCGCCATGATGGCGCTGCTGATGGAGACGCGCAGCCCCGCCGCGTTGGCCCGCGCCTGCGACCTGGGCGTGGCGATGCAGTTGTCCAACATTGCGCGCGACGTGGGCGAGGACGCGCACAACGGCCGGCTCTACCTGCCGCGCCGCTGGCTGCGCGAGGCCGGCGTCGATGCCGACGCCTGGCTGGCCAGTCCGGCACCCGATCCCCGCATCGACGCCGTCGTGCTGCGCCTGCTGGCCGAGGCCGACCGCCTGTACGCGCAGGCCGCGGCCGGCGTGGGCAGCCTGCCGCTGGACTGCCGGCCCGGCATCAACGCCGCGCGTCTGCTGTACGCCGGCATCGGCCAGCGCGGCGCACCGCATGGCCGATGCCGGCGTACAGCAGACGCGCGGCGTTGATGCCGGGCCGGCAGTCCAGCGGCAGGCTGCCCACGCCGGCCGCGGCCTGCGCGTACAGGCGGTCG
>CAJYRH010000278.1 GCA_913776795.1 uncultured Pseudorhodoferax sp.
GGTGGCGCAGGGCACGCACCGCTCGGTGGCCGGCGACCGTTCGCTGGCGCTGCTGCGCGACGTGGGCGGGGCCGAGCCCGTGCCGGCCTCCAGCCTGGCGCCCGACAGCCCCTGCGCCCTGCTGGCACGGCGCGTGTGCCTGTTCGCCCAGCAGGCCGAGGGCTGGGCGCTGCAGTCCGACGTGAGTGCTTCGGCGCTGGACCCCTGGCGCTTCGGCGGCGCCAGCCGGCTGCTGGCCACGTTGCTGCAGGCCGCCGAGCATGCCGGCGACACGGCCGTGTTCGAGCCCAACGGCCCTGCCCTGTGGGCGCGCCTGCGCGGCACGCTGGAAGAATTGCTGGACGGCTTCTGGCAGGCCGGTGCGTTCGGTGGCGCGACCCGCGCGCAGGCCTTCTCGGTGCGCTGCGACCGCACCACCATGACCCAGGCCGACCTGGATGCCGGCCGCCTCGTCGCCGTGCTGCAGGTGCGCCCGGCCATGGCCATCGAGCAGATCACCGTGGTGCTCCAGCTCGGCCACGCGGCCAGCGTCGATGCGCTGGCGGGGGAAACGGCATGAGCGCGGCGGACGCCTTCACCGGGCTGCACGTGTTCCGCTTCGCGGTCGCGTTCAAGCGCGCCGGCAGCGGCGGCGGCGGCGCGGTCGAGGTCTGCCGCGGCGCGTTCGCCGAATGCTCGGGCCTGGAGGCCACCATGGAGCCCAGGCTGATCCGCGCTGGCGGCGCCAACTACGGCGCCACCCAGCGCGCGGGCCAGGTCAGCTTCGCCACCGTGGTGCTCAAGCGCGGCATGACGCGCTCGCGCGACCTGTTCCGCTGGTTCCAGCTGGTCGGCGGCGGCGCCTACGCCTACCGGCTGTCGGCCGAGATCGTGGTGCAGGACAGCGCCGGCAGGACCGCGCTGACCTGGGGCCTGGACCGCTGCCTGCCGGTCAAGTTCAAGGCGGCGGACCTCAACGCCAAGGGCACGGAGGTCGGCATCGAAGAATTGCACCTGGCGCACGAAGGCCTGCGCCTGTACGACACGGGAGCCGCGTGATG
Source organism: uncultured Pseudorhodoferax sp. (assembly GCA_913776795.1). The sequence goes on from CAJYRH010000278.1 coordinate 1,041, forward strand.
GCCTGGCTGCCCGACGTTCCCACCGTGGCCGCCGCCACCTTCAAGGTGCTGGACGGCCCGGGCGCAGGCGGCGCGCCGTTCGAGGTGCAGTTCAACCCGGCCTCGCTCGAATACACCATCAGCAACGAGTTCGACGACCGCAACGGCAACAACGGCGCGCGCCAGTTCGTCAAGAAGAGCAGCGGCAAGCTCAGCATGACGCTGGTGTTCGACACCACAGAGACCGGCGTGTCGGTGCGCGACGTCACGGCCCACATCAGCGGCCTCTTGGAGCCGGCGAAGGACGGCAGCAAGAAGTTCGCGCCCAAGGTCGAGTTCGGCTGGGGCAGCTTGCGCTTTCGCGGCGTGATCGAGCAGTTCAAGGAGACGCTGGACTTCTTCTCGGCCGAGGGCGTGCCGCTGCGCTCGTCCATCGCGCTGACGCTGGCCAGCCAGGAGGTCGAGTTCCAGAGCAACAGGAGCCCGGCCCCCACGGTGGACCGCCGCCTGCCGGCCGACCCGGTCAGCGCCGCGCCGGGTGCCGGTGCCGCCCGTCTGGCCCTCGTGCTGGGCGACCCGCGTACCGCGCGCGCCATTGCCGCTGCCAACGCCTCGGCCAGCCTGCGCTTCGGCGCCGAGGCCGGCCTGCTCGTGGGCGGCAGCGTGCTGCTCTCGTCCGCCGCGGATTTCTCGGCCGGTGCCGGGCTGTCGCTGGGCTCCGGTGCGGGCCTGTCGGTCGGTGCCGGCGCGGGTGTGGGTATGGGTGTGGGTGCGGGTGCCGGCTTCAGCGTCGGCGCCGCGCTGACGGCCACGGCCGGCCCGGCCTTCGCGGGCCTGTCGCTCGCGCCGCCCAGTGTGTCCGTCGACCTGGGCTCCGCACGCGCCAGCCTGCTGCCCGCCCCACCGGTGGCAGGCGCCGCGTTCGGCCCCGGCGGCCGGGCCACCGTGCAGGCAGGCGGCAGCCTCAGCGCCGACGTCGGCGCGCAGGCCGACCTGCATGGCCGCATCCAGTTCGGTTGAGGAGCAGCACCATGGCCGTCACCTTCGAAGAAGTCAGCACCGAGATCAGCCCCGCCGCGCCGGCCGAGGCGCCGGCGCCGGCCGCTGCGGCACCCGACGCCGCCGCATGGGCCGAGCAGATCGAGCAGACCTTGCGCCTGCGGGCCGAACGCGAGGCACGCCTTTGCGACAGGTAGCCCCATGACCGAAGCCACCCTGAGCCAGAGCGCCGTCTTCAGTGCGCGCCCCACGCTGCGCATCGCGGGGCAGGAGGACGCACGTCTCAGCACGCAGCTGCTGGCGATGCGCATGGAGGAGAGCGAAGGCGGCCTCTCGCACGTGGAGTTGCGCCTGAACAACTGGGTCGCCACGGACGGCAGCCCCGAACTGGCCTTCGACGCGGCCTCCACGCTGCGCCTGGGCGCCGAGCTGGCCGTCTACAGCGGCGATGCCGCCACGCCGGCCGAGATCTTCCAGGGCCGTGTCAGCGCGCTGGAGATGGTCTGCGACCATGGCAAGCCGCCCGAACTCGTGGTGCTGGCCGAGGACGCGCTGGGCGCCGCCCGCCGCGCGCGCCGCACCCGCGTCTACACCGACCAGTCGCCGGCCGAGGTGGCGCGCGCCATCGCCGGCGAGCTGGGCCTGGCCATCGCCGTGACGGCGCTCGACCAGCCGCGCGGCACCTGGGCCCAGCTGGACGAGACCGACCTCGGTTTCCTGCGCCGGCTGCTCGCGCGCTTCGACG
>CAJYRH010000279.1 GCA_913776795.1 uncultured Pseudorhodoferax sp.
CAGCAGCGCGCGCACACCCGGGTCGGCCAGGTCCAGCGCCAACCGGCCGCGGCCGCGCTGCCAGGCGGCCCAGCACAGCAGCGCGCACAGCAGGCGCACGGCCAGGCCGTAGACGGCCACGCAACCCAGCAGCCACCAGGCCCAGTCGCGCTGCGCGTCGGCACCGGCCAGCGCCGGCTGCAGCAGCGTGGCAGCGTCGGGCATGGCAAAGCCCAGCCGCTGCGGCAGCCAGCCCGTGGCCTGCACGAAGTGCACGAAGAACCCGGGCGTCAGCAGCGTGGTCTCCCAGGTCAGCCGGTAGGCACGCAGCGACAGGCCCAGCGCCAGCGCCGCCAGCAGCAGCACGAAGGCCAGCGTCCAGACCGCGTGGCTGATGCCGCCGAAGGCCCAGGGCGCCAGCCGGGCCCGGGCCAGCACGTCCGTGGTGGCGCGCGCCAGCTGCACGGCATGCGGCCCCCGGTCCAACGGCAACCGCGCCGTGAGCTGCAGCGCCCAACGGCCCAGCGCGCCCCCGGCCGCCACGTGCCAGGGCAGCATCAGGCTGCCCAGCCACAGCAGCAGCGTGACCAGATGCAGGCCCAGCAGAGAGAAGAAGGCGGCGACGACATTGATCTCGCGCGCATCGCCGAGCACCGCGCGTGCCAGCGCCCAGGCGCTGCCGACGACGCAGAGCACCAGCAGCAGCAGCACCGCACCACCCAGCTGGCGCCAGCGCCGCCACTCGCGCTGCAGGCCCAGGCGCTCGCCGAGCAGCCAGGCGCGTTCCAGCACGCGGCCGGCACCATCGGGCCGTGCGCTGAAGGCCTGGCGCATGGCCTGGCCGTCTTCGAGCCGGCCTTCCTCCTCGACCAGCTGCACGGCGCGCACGATGGCGGCCTGGGCCAGCAGGCTGCGTCCGGGGACGGAAGGGAGCGGGGACATCGAGCGGGGAAACAGGGCGCGTGACAATCGGACGCGCAGCATGCCACAGGGGCAGGAACCACCAGGAACACGATGGCCAAGGACTTCAGCCGCATGGAACACAGCAACCGCTCGGGCAATGCAGCCCTGGCCACGGTGTCCGATCCTGCGCGACGGCTCTGGCTGCAGGGCGGCCTGGGTGCGGCGACGGCCGCGCTGCTGGCGCCGCTCGCAGGTTGCGCCACCGGGTCGGGCGGCACCGGCAGGCGCATCGGCTTCGACGGCATACCGGCTTCGGCAGCCGACCGCGTGGTGGTGCCGCGCGGCTATGTGGCCCAGGTGCTGGCCCCGTGGGGCGATCCCGTCGGCATGGCCGGCGCCATGCCGGCCTTCCGCGACGACCTGTCCAACAGCGCCGACGAGCAGGCGCTGCAGCTGGGCATGCACCACGACGGCATGGGCTACTTCGCGCTGGATGGCGGTCGGCGCGGCCTGCTGGTCATCAACCATGAGTACACCGACGACGGCATGCTGCACCCAGGCGGCATGGCGCCGTGGACTGCCGATAAGGTGCGCAAGTCGCAGGCCGCGCACGGGCTGTCGGTGGTCGAGATCGCGCTCAGCGGCGGCCGCTGGCAGCTGCAACGGCCCAGCCGATTCGCGCGCCGCATCACGGCCAGCACTCCTTGTGCGGTGGCAGGCCCCGCCGCCGGCCATGCCCTGCTCCGAACGGCCGACGACCCGGCCGGCCGTATGGTGCGCGGCACGCTCAACAACTGCGCGGGCAGCACCACACCCTGGGGCACCTACCTCGCGGGCGAGGAGAACTTCCGCTTCTACTTCGCCGGCGGCCGTGAACGCGACGCCGACCAGCGGCGCTGGGGCATGACGGAGCAGGCCTTCTTCCGCTGGCCCGAGCACGACGCGCGCTTCGATGCGCGCCAGCACCCCCACGAGTTCCATCGCTTCGGCTGGATCGTCGAGGTCGATCCCATGGACCCGGGCGCCGCGCCGATCAAGCGCACGGCCCTGGGCCGCGGCGCGCATGAGGGCGCGTGGGTGGCCACGACCAGGGACGGCCGCGCCGTCGTCTATTCGGGGGAGGACGCTCGCTTCGAGTACATCTACAAGTTCGTGAGCCGGGACCGCATCGCACGCGCCTCCGCCGGCCTGAGCGCGGCCCAGGCCAACCGGCAGCTGCTGGACCACGGCACGCTCTACGTGGCCCGCTTCGACGCCGATGGCACGGGCCGTTGGCTGCCGCTCGTGCACGGCGAGGGTCCGCTCACAGCGGCGGCCGGCTTCGCCGACCAGGGCACGGTGCTGGTGCGGACGCGGCAGGCCGCCGACCTCCTGGGCGCCACACGCATGGACCGACCCGAGTGGATGGCCATCGACCAGGCCCGCGGCACGGTCTATTGCACGCTGACCAACAACAGCGCGCGCGGCGCGCCGGGCCAGGGCGGCGTGGACGCTGCCAATCCGCGCGCGAACAACGTGATGGGCCAGGTCATCCGCTGGGAGGAGGATGGAGACTTGGACGCCACGCACATGCGCTGGGACCACCTGCTGCTGGCTGGCGACCCGGCCAACGAGAGGCCGGAGGCACGCGGCAACATCCGGGGCGACCTCTTTGCCTGCCCCGATGGCCTGCTGCTGGACGCGCGGGGCCTGCTGTGGATCCAGACCGACGCGGCAGCCGGCGAGATGCGCCGCGGCGAGATGCAGGCGCTCGGCAACAACCAGATGCTGGCTTGCGACCCGGCCACGGGCGAGGTGCGGCGCTTCCTGACCGGGCCAGTGAACTGCGAGATCACGGGCGCCACGATGGCCCCGGACGGCCGCACGCTGTTCGTGAACATCCAGCATCCGGGCGAGCCGCCATCGGACCGCAGCATGCCGGACGAGATCACCAAGTATTCGCGTTGGCCCTACGGTGGCCGTCCGCGCTCGGCGACCTTGGCCATCCGCCGCGAGGATGGCGGGCTGGTCGGGACCTGAACGTTCAATCGACGGCGCGCTTGAGCCGCATCTCCTCGATGCGGATGTCGCCGAACGGCGTGGTGCGTGCGGTGTTGAGTTCGCGTTTGAAGCCCGCGAGGTCGAAGAAGCGCAGCGCGCGCTCGTTGCGCAGCGGAATCCAGACCGTCACACTGGTGCAGCCCTCGTCGTCCAGGCCTTCGCGCGCGGCGTCCCACAGCGCCAGGCCGGCGCCCTTGCCCCAGTGCTCGGGCAGCACGTGGATGGCCCAGACCTCGCCCACGGTGGGCTTGGTGCCCTTGTCGCGCGAGCGGTCGAAGGCGACGAAGCCCACCACCTTGCCCTCGAACCGTGCCACGTAAACCTGCGGATCGCCGAACTCGATCGCCTCGCGCCATTGCTGCAGGCGCTTGGCCGCGGGCTGCGCGTTCAGCAGCTCCTCCGGCACGACGCCGGCATAGGCGGCCAACGTGGCGGCAGCGTGGACATCGACGATGGCTTGGGCGTCGCGCTTCTCGGCGGGACGGACTTCGTAGAACGGCATGGGGAGACCAGGAGACGGGGAAAGCCTTCCATTGTCGCCGCAAGCAGCCACCTACACTTGCGGCCCATGTCTGCCACGCACACCGTACGGCTGCAGCGTCCCGGCGCGCAACCCGTCCAGTTCGACGCGCCCGACGACCTGCCGGTGCTGCTGGCGGCCGAGCGCGCGGGCCTGGCCATGGAAAGCTCGTGCCGCAACGGCACCTGCCGCAGCTGCATCTGCTTCATGGATGCGGGCAGCGTGGCCTACCGCATCGAGTGGCCTGGCGTTTCTGCCGACGAACGACGCGAGGGCTGGATCCTGCCCTGCGTGGCCCATGCCACGGCCGACCTGGAGCTGACATGCCCGCTGTAGGACGCACTGCTAAACTCGGCCGCCTCTTCAGCCTCCGTTCGCCATGGACTATCCCGGCAACCTGATCGTCGTCGCAGCCCCGAGCGGGGCCGGCAAGTCCAGCCTCGTCAAGGCGCTCCTGGAGATCGACGCGCGCATCCAGCCTTCCGTCTCGCACACCACGCGTGCGCCGCGCGGCCAGGAAAAGCACGGCCGCGAATACTTCTTCGTGCCCGAAGCCGATTTCGACGCCATGGTGGCGGCCGACGGCTTTGTCGAGTGGGCGCATGTGCACGGCAAACGCTACGGCACCTCCAAGAAGGCCATCGAGGACCGCATCGCCCAGGGCTCCGACGTGATCCTGGAGATCGACTTCCAGGGCGCCATGCAGATCAAGAAGGCGTTCGCCAATGCGGTGCTGGTCTTCATCCTGCCGCCGAGCTGGGAGGAACTGCGCTCGCGCCTGGAACGCCGCGGCGAGGACGCACCCGAGGTGATCGAGTTGCGCCTCAGGAATGCCGCGTCGGAAATGGCACAGTCCGCAAATTTCGACTTCGTTATAATCAATGAGTTGTTCGACCGGGCCGTTTTCGACTTGAAAACCATTGTGCACGCCCAGCGACTCAAATACCTGGCGCAGCTGCGCGCCAGGTCTGACACCTTCAAATCCC
>CAJYRH010000280.1 GCA_913776795.1 uncultured Pseudorhodoferax sp.
ACGAGACCTGGGGCGGCGAGAAGGTCTTCCAGCTGATGTCCAAGCTGGCCGAGAACGTGGCCGGAAACCGCAACCTGCTGGAGCTGCTGTACGTCGCGCTGTCCTTCGGCTTCGAGGGCCGCTACCGCGTGATGGAAGGCGGCCGCGCCCAGCTCGACAGCGTGCGCGAGCGGCTGGCGCAGATGCTGCGGCAGCAGCGCGGCAGCTACGAGAAGGCCTTGTCGCCGCGCTGGGAGGGCCATGCCAGCGGCGGTGCGCGGCTGCGCGACGGCATCCCGCTGTGGGTGATCGCCGCGGTCACGGCGCTGGTGCTGGCGCTGGTGTTCGTCGGGCTGCGCTTTTCGCTCAGCGACATGGCGCAGCCGGCGTTCTCCACGCTGCAATCGCTGGATGCCAAGGCGGCCCAGGTGGCGGCCGCGTCGCCACCGCCGCCACCGCCGCCGCCTGCCCCCGCGCCGCGGCTGGCCCAACTGCTGCAGCCCGAGATCCAGGCCGGGCTGGTCCAGGTGCAGGACCTGGCCGACCGTTCGGTCGTGACGATCAAGGGCGACGGCTTCTTCGAGCCCGGCAGCGCCACCATCTCCACGGCGGTGCGCCCGCTCCTGCCGCGCATCGCGCAGGCCATGGCCGACACCCCGGGCGATGGCCAGGTGCTGGTGACCGGCCACACCGACAACCAGCCGATCCGCACCGTGCGCTATCCGTCCAACTGGCACCTGTCGCAGGACCGCGCGGACACGGTCAAGGCCGAACTGGTCAAGACCCTGAAACCCGAGCGCGTGCGTGCCGAGGGCCGCGCCGATGCCGAGAGCGTGGCCGACAACGGCACGCCGGCCGGCCGGTCCAAGAACCGCCGCGTCGAGCTGACGCTGTTCGTCAAGCCCGCCGCGTGAGGAGCCCCGCATGAAGAAGATTCCTCGCAACATCCTGCGCTCCCTGCTGCACCCGCTGGTGCTGGGGCTGGTCGGCCTGCTGTGCCTGGCAGCCCTGGTCTGGTGGATCGGGCCGCTGCTGACGGTCAAGGGCCGCAGCCCGCTCGGCGACGAGGGGCCGCGCCTGCTGCTGATCGGCGCGATCGTGCTGGTCTTCGCCGCCGTGCTGCTGTGGCGCTGGCTCAAGCGGCGCCGCGCCAATGCCGCCATGCTGGCCGGCATGCGCGGTGGGGCATCGGCTGCCGACCGCGAGGCCGAAGTGCTCGAGCAGCGCTTCGCCGAGGCACTGGACGTGCTGCAGGACAGCGCGCGCCAGACCGGCCGGCGCGGCCTGTTCAACCGCGGCCAGTACCTCTACGAGCTGCCCTGGTACGTGTTCATCGGCGCGCCCGGCTCGGGCAAGACCACGGCGCTCATGAACGCTGGGCTGAACTTTCCGCTGGCCGGCAAGATGGGCCAGGCGCCCGTCAAGGGCGTGGGCGGCACGCGCAACTGCGACTGGTGGTTCACCGACGAGGCCGTGCTGATCGACACGGCGGGCCGCTACACGCTGCAGCAGTCCGAGCAGAAGACCGATGCCTCGGCCTGGGAGAACTTCCTCGCGCTGCTGCGCAAGTCGCGCCCACGCCGGCCCATCAACGGCGTGCTGCTGACCGTCAACGTGCAGGACCTGCTGCAGCAGAGCCCGGCCGACCGCAGGGAGCACGCGCTGCGGCTGCGCACGCGGCTGCAGGAACTGCACGAGCGCCTGGGCGTGCGCCCGCCGGTCTATGTGCTGGTGACCAAGACCGACCTGCTGGCCGGCTTCAACGAGACCTTCGGCGACCTCGGCAAGGAGGAGCGCGACCAGGTCTGGGGCTTCAGCTACACCTACGACCCGCATGGCGCGGAGAGCCCGATGCAGCAGTTCGGCAGCGAGTTCGCGGCGCTGGAAAAGCGCCTGCGCGACCGGCTGCTGGACGCGCTGCAGGCCGAGGGCGACGTGCGCAAGCGTGCCGCCATCTTCGCCTTCCCGCAGCAGTTCGCGGGCCTGAAGGGCCTGCTCGGCGGCTTCCTGGAGCAGGTGTTCGACGGCAGCGGCGCGCTGGAGCAGCGCGCGCTGCTGCGCGGCGTCTACTTCACGAGCGGCACGCAGGAAGGCACGCCGATCGACCGCGTGATGGGCACGCTGGCACGCACCTTCGGCGTCAGCGCCAAGGCCGGGCAGGTCGCGGCCGCGCGCGGCAAGAGCTTCTTCCTGTCGCGCCTGCTCAAGGAGGTCGTGTTCCGCGAGCAGGGCCTGGTGGGCGAGAACCTGCAGGCCGAGCAGCGCCGGCGCCGGCTGCGCCTGGCGGGCGTCAGTCTTCTGGCGCTGGTGAGCCTGGCGGTGCTGGCCGGCTGGGGCGTGAGCTACAGCCGCAACAAGGCTTATCTGGCCGAGGTCGACGCGCGCCTGCCCGAGGTCAAGCGCGCGGTCGACGGGCTGCCGCCGACCGCCGGCGGCGATGTCACGGCCCTGCCGCAGGTGCTGAACCAGGTGGTGGCCGCGCCCGTGCCCTCGGGCTTTCCGCTGGACGAGCCGCCGCTGCTCAACACGCTCGGCCTGTACCAGGGCGACTACGTGGGCGCGGGCGCCAACATCGGCTACCAGCACCTGCTCGACCACGCGCTGCTGCCGCGCGTGGCGCGACGGCTGGAGGAGCGGCTGCGCGCCGTCAACCGCAACAACCTGGAACTGGCCTACGAGGCCCTCAAGGGCTATCTCATGCTCTACACGCCCGAGCACTTCGATGCCGAGGCCCTGGCCAACTGGGTCATGCTGGACTGGGACATGAACCTGGCCTCCACGCTGAGCCCGGAGCAGCGCGAAGCCCTGAACAAGCACCTGCAGGCCGCGCTGTCGCGCGGCGCGCCGGCGGCGCTGGCACCGATCGACCAGACCCTGGTGGCCAACGTGCGCGACATGCTGGTCGCCTACCCGCTGGAGTACCGCGTCTTCAGCCGCCTGAAACGCTCGCGCGTCGGCAGCAACTACCCCGAGTTCTCGGTCGCCGCGGCCGGCGGACCGAACGCTGCGCAGGTGTTCGAGCGGGCCAGCGGCCAGCCGATCACGCGCGGCGTGCCGGGCCTGTTCACCCGCGAGGCCTACTTCAAGACCTTCAAGAGCGCGGTCGGCGCGGTCGCCAAGCAGCTGGCGCAGGAGGAACGCTGGGTGCTGGACGTGAAGACGCCGGGCAACGCGCTGGCCAAGGCCGGCGTCGGCGCCGAGGACCTGGACACGCGCGTGCGCCGGCTGTACCTGCAGGAGTACATCAAGGTCTGGGACCAGTACCTGGCGGACGTGCGCCTGGTGCGCCTGGGCGGGCTGGACCGCAGCCTGGCCGTGGCGCGCGTGCTGGCCGCGCCCGACTCGCCGTTGACGGCCTACCTGCGCGCGGTGGCGCGCGAGACCCAGCTGGAGGCGATGGCCCTGGAAGCGGCCAAGAGCGGCGGCGGGCTGTCCGCGGCCAAGCTGGCCGGCCAGGCGGCCGACAAGGCACAGCAGGCGCTGGCCGCGCTGGCCGGCAAGCCCGAGGCCGACAGCGGCAGCGCGCCCGGACGCCCGATCGAAGCCATGGTGGACGACCACTTCGCGCGCATCCACCGCCTCGTCACCGGCACCCCGCCGCCGATCGAGGAGGTGATGAAGCTGTTCAACGAGGTCTACGTGCAGCTGACCGCCGTGGACGCGGCGCAGAAGAGCAAGTCGCCGCCGCCCCCGGGCGCCGGCGGCGGCGCCGCCAAGGCGGCGGCCGCGCTGCAGCCCGAGCCGATCAAGTCGATGCTGGAATCGCTGGCCGACGCCGGCGCGAGCCAGAGCCGCACGGCCGAACGCCAGGGCCTGTCGGCCGAGCTGCAGCCGATCGCAAGCTTCTGCAGCAAGACCATCGCCGGGCGCTACCCGTTCGCGCTGGGCGCCAAGTCCGACGTGCTGCCCGACGACTTCGGCCAGCTGTTCGGCGTCGGCGGCATGCTGGACGACTTCTACCAGCGCCGGCTTGCCGCCGTGGTCGACACCGGCGTCACGCCCTGGGCCTACCGCCCGCTCGCCGACGGCAGCAAGCCGCCCGGCGGCGCGGCCCTGGCCGACTTCCAGCGCGCCGCGCGCATCAAGGAGGCGTTCTTCCGCAACGGCGGCAAGCAGCCTGGCTTCAAGGTCGACCTGCGCGTGCTGGAGATGGGCGACGGCATGAAGGAGCTGACGCTGGACTTCGACGGCCAGCCGCTCAAGTTCACGGTCGGCAACACCGCGGCGCAGACCGTCAGCTGGCCCAGCAACAAGGTCGCCGCGCAGGTCAAGATCCACGCCGACGCCGACGCGCCGCAGCTGTTCGAAGGCCCGTGGGCGCTGCTGCGGCTGATCAACAAGTTCGAGGTGCAGCCCTCGGCGCAGCCCGAGCGCTTCGTGGTGCTGCTGGACCTGCAGGGCAAGAAGGCCAAACTGGAGGTGATCTCCGCCAGCGCCATCAACCCCTTGCGCATGCGCGAGATGCAGACCTTCCGCTGCCCCGAGGCGCTGTGATGCGCGGCAGCCTGCGCGCGGACTCAGGCCGCCAGGCTGGCGCTGCCCGAGAGGGCCGGACCGGCCACGAGGGCCAGCGGGCAGGGCATCCCGCAGCTGCCGGCCGGCAGGCCCAGCCGGGCATCGGCGCTGAGCTTGAGCAGCATCGCCAGCGGCAGAACGGCGGAGAGATTGGCGCTGGCCACCACGGGCATGTTCAGGGCGACCGGTGCCGCTGCGGCGGCGGTGGCGGTGGCCGTGGCGGTCGCGCTGGCCGCCACGGTCAGGTTCGCCAAGGCTGCCAGCGGCAGCCCGGCGAGCGCGATCCTGAGGCTGGCCATGGCGTTCGGCGCCAGCATGTTCACGCCCAGGCCCAGCTGGATGGTGGTGACCATCGACACCAGCCCGGACAGCTGCAGCAGGCCCGGCATGCCAAGGCCCAGCGCGGGCAGGCCCGCCACCAGGCTGGCCAGGGCCGTGGCCGAGGCGCTGGCGCTCAGCGCGCCCTGTGCATTCAGGCCGAGCCCCAGCGCGGCCATGGCCGCCGCAACGGCAGACACCTGCACACCGGCGCTGGCCTGGGCCGAGGCATTCAGGCTGGCCTGCAAGGCCAGGATGGCGCCGCTGGCGCGCAGATCGATGCCGAAGGCGGCCTGCGCCGACAGCACCAGCCCGGCGAGCTGCGCAGGCCCGGCGAGGTTCAGCGTGGCGCTGGCCAGGGGCCCGGCCTGCAGTGCCAGCAGGTTGCCTGCGGCCGTGAACGACTGCACCGTGGCAGCCAGGCTGGCCTGCAGCGAAGCCTGCATGGGCGGCGCCAATGCAGCCGTGAGGTTCATGCCCATGCTGGCCTGCAGTGCAGCCGACAGCGCGGCCATGGCACTGAGGTTGGCCGTCAACGCGGCCTGGGCCGGGGGCAGCGGCGCCAGGCTGCCCACAGCCGGACCGGCGACCGCCTGCAGCACGCTGGGCGGCAACGGCGGCACCAGGTTCAGCGTGGGAGGCAGCGCCGTGAGCGAGGCCACCAGGGTGCCGAGTCGTGCGGAGCAGAAGCAGGTCATGGCGAACTCCTGGAAGCGGGGGCGCGGCGATGATAGCCACTCCCCCGCCCGGCGGAACGGCAGATGGCGTTGCAGCCCCCGGCTGGTACGGCAAGCTGCCCAGCCTGGGCGATTTCGCATCGCGCCGGCTCGACCCCGGCTTCCTCGAAGCCTGGGATCTGTGGCTTGCCGAAGGCCTGGCAGCGTGGCAATCACGCGAACCCGACGGCTGGCTGGCGCGCTACCTGGCCAGCCCGAGCTGGCGCTTCGTGCTGGCGCCCGGCGCGCTGCCGGCAGCGCCGGGCGCAGGCTGCTGGGCCGGCGTGCTGATGCCCTCCGTGGACCGCGTGGGCCGCTACTTTCCGCTCACGCTGGCGCTGCACCTGCCGGTCCTGCCCGCGGCCGGCGCGCTGCTGCCATGGCTGCGGGCACTCGACGACCTCGCGCTGGACGCGCTCGACGACGACTGGAGCGCAGAGCGGCTGGAGAGCGAGCTGCAGCGCCTGGGTGGCCCGGGCCCGGCCGCGGCCCGGCCCGGCCCTGCCGACCCTGCCGACCCTGCGGACCCTGCGGACCTGCTGGCCGCCCTGCACGGCGGCCAGAGCTGCTGGATGCATGGCGATGCGCTGGGCGGGCTGCACGCACGCCACAGCGCCGGATTGCCCCGCGGCACCGACTTCGACGCACTGCTGGGCGCGCGCCCGGCGTGACCACCACCTCCCAAAGAAGGACAAACCATGAGCGACGAACTGAATTTCGGCAGCATCGACACACCACCGCCGCCGTGGAACGCCAAGCGTCCCCTGCGCATCGCCATCCTTGGCGACTTCGGCGCCGGCGCGCTGCAGGGCCGGCTGGACAAGGGCGCAGCGCTGGCGCGCCGCAAACCCCTCAAGGTCGAGTTCGACACGCTGGAAGACGCGCTGGCGCGGCTGGACCTCACGCTCACGCTGCCGCTTGGCGCCGATGGCGCGCCGGTGCAGATCCCCATCACCGAACTCGACTCCTTCCACCCCGACGCGCTGTACCGCGAGGTCGAGGTGTTCTCGGCGCTGGCCTCGCTGCGCAAGCGGCTCAATACCGCGTCCAGCTTCGCCGCTGCCGCCGCCGAGGTGCAGGCCTGGGGTGGCAACGCGGCGCCGAGCGCATCGCGCCTGGCGCGCCAGGGCCGCGCACGCGGCGCCGCGCCGTCGGGCGGTGCGCGGCTGGACGACTTCGCACGGCTGACCGGCCGCCCGGGTGTGCAGGCCCAGGCCGACGCCTCGGTCGACGCGCTGCTGCGCCGCATCGTCGGCCCGTTCGTGCAACCGGCCGCCAGCCCGAACAAGGACGCGCTGGTGGCCACCGTCGATGCCGCGCTGACCGACGCGATGCGCGCCGTGCTCGGCCAGGGCGACTTCCAGAACGCCGAGTCGCTTTGGCGCGGCGTGGACTTCCTGCTGCGCCGCCTGGAGACCAGCCACGCCCTGCAGGTGCACCTGTTCGACATCAGCGCCGAGGAGTTCGCCGCCGACCTCAGCGGCACGGACGACCTGGCCGGGTCGGCGCTTTACAAGCTGCTGGTCGAGCAGCCCGCGCAGGAGGCCGACGGCGGCTACGGCTACATCGCAGGCCTGTACCAGTTCGAGGCCAGCCCGCCGCATGCCGAACTGCTGGGCCGCGCCGCGCGGGTCGCCGCGCACGCCGGCGCGCCCTTCATCACGGCCATCGCCAGCGACGCCTTCACCGACCGGCGCGAGCCGCCGCACCGGCTCGTGCGCGACGCGTTCGCGGCGCTGCGCGAACTGCCGGAGGCTTCCTGGCTTGCGCTGATGGCACCGCACTTCCTGCTGCGCCATCCATACGGCAAGAAGAGCGACCCGATCTCCAGCTTTGCCTTCGAGGAATTCAGCCGTGCTGCCGGACTGCGCGGCATGCTGTGGGGGCACCCTGCGCTGCTGGCGCTGTGCGTGCTGGGCACGCGCGGCGGCCAGCTGGCCATCGGCGACCTGCCGTTTCACCACTATGTCGACGAGGACGGCGACAGCATCGCGCTGCCATGCACCAACCGCCTGGTCAACACGCAGGCCGCCGCCCTGCTGCGCACGTACGGCATCAACGCGGTCATGGCGCACAAGGGCGAGGCACTGGTGCGCCTGGCCGGCCTGGAGGCCGTCAACGGCGATGGCCTGGCCGCGGGCAGCGGCGCCGCACCGCGCAAGGCGCCGGGCGACAGCCGCAGCGCGATCGGCAGCAAGGCCGCCGAGAAGGTCAGCGTGGACTGGTCGCCCGCCAGGCGCGCGGCCGGCACCGTGGCGCTCGGTGCGGCTGCACCGCTCGTCACGCCGCCGGCCGACGCATCCGCCGCAGAGCCGTTGGCGCCACAAACCGCCGACGAGACCGGCACGTCGCCAACGGACGAAGCCCT
>CAJYRH010000281.1 GCA_913776795.1 uncultured Pseudorhodoferax sp.
GTCGAGCGCAGGGGTGGTCGCCGGCATGCTGGCAGGTGCTGGTACGACCCTGGGCTATATGCTGGCCCACCATCCGGTGGTACGCGCATGGACCGGCTTTGCGGGGCCCGGCCTGTGGTTTGGCATCCAGCCGGCGGCGTCCGGCGTGTTCGGCGTGGCCGCCGCTGCATGCGCCATCATCGTGGGAAGTTTGCTGCCACGAAAGTCCGGGCTATAATGCTCGGCTTTGCCTTGCCACACTGCAGTTGACGCCGCAGGTGGCTCTGGTCCTTGGGCTTTAGAAGGTGACTTCCAGGGCACGGGGACTTCACTCTTAAGGAGAGTTCATGCGTCACTATGAAATCATCCTCATGATCCATCCGGATCAGAGCGAACAGGTTCCGGCCATGCTGGAGCGCTACAAGTCCATGATCACCAACGGTGGCGGCAAGATCCACCGCGTGGAAGACTGGGGCCGTCGTCAACTGGCCTACATGATCAACAAGCTGGCCAAGGCGCACTACCTGTGCGTGAACATCGAGGCCGACCAAGCCGTGATGAGCGAGCTCGAGCACGCGTTCAAGTTCAACGACGCCGTGCTGCGCCACCTGACGGTCCAGATGAAGAAGGCCGAGACCGGCCCTTCCTCGATGATGAAGACCGTCGAGCGCGAGGAAGCCCGCAAGACCCAGCAGGCCGAGACGGCCCAGCATTGAAGGCCGCACAGCGGCAGAACGCAGCGCACCTCCACGCGGACTGACCAGGCATGAACCGCCTGATGTTGACCGCGTCGATCGCCGAACTCAAGGCCTTGCGCCACACCCCGGCCGGCTTGCCCGCCCAGGATCTGGTGCTGGAACACGAGTCCGAGGTCGAGGAGGCGGGGCAGGCCCGGCAGGTCAAGGCGACCATGCGGGCCGTGGCCTTCGGTGCTGTGGCAGAGCGCATGCGCAAGCAGGTGGTCGGCAGCAGCTGGCAATTCGCCGGTTTCGTCACCAACCAGCGCGTAGGCAAGGGCCTCGTTCTGCACGTGCAAGAGTTTCAACCAGTTCCAACAGATTCATCAGGAGCCCACCATGGCCGGACCTAGGCGTTTCAACAACAAGGACAAGCGTCCCAAGCGCAACACCCAATCGCTGCTGTTCAAGCGCAAGCGCTTTTGCCGCTTCACCGTGACCGGTGTCGAGCACATCGACTACAAGGACGTCGACACGCTGCGCGATTTCATTGCCGAGAACGGCAAGATCATCCCGGCGCGTCTGACCGGCACCCGTGCCTTCTTCCAGCGTCAGCTGAACACGGCCATCAAGCGTGCGCGTTTCCTCGCGATGCTGCCGTACAGCGACCAGCACCGCATCTAAGGAGCGATGACCATGCAAATCATTCTGCTCGACAAGGTCGTGAACCTCGGCAACCTCGGCGAGATCGTCAAGGTCAAGGATGGCTACGCCCGCAATTTCCTGATCCCGTCCGGCCGTGCCCGTCGTGCGACCGAATCGGCCAAGGCCGAGTTCGAGGCACGCCGCGCCGAACTGGAAAAGACCGCCGCTGCCAAGCTGGCCGAGTCGCAAGCCCAGGGCGAAAAGCTGGCCGGCACCACTGTCAAGCTGACCCAGAAGGCCGGCGTGGACGGCCGCCTGTTCGGCTCGGTGACCAACGCCGACATCGCCGAAGAGCTGAACAAGCTGGGCTACAAGGTTGCCAAGTCGCAAGTGCGCCTGCCCAACGGTCCGATCAAGACCGTCAGCGAAAGCACCGTGAGCGTGGCGCTGCACACCGACGTGGTGGTCGAGATCAACGTCTCCGTCTACGGCGAGACCGCCTGATTTTCGCGATCTGCCGAAAGCCGCCGGGCGCGAGCCCGGCGGCTTTTTGTTTTTCGGTCGCCGTTGCCCACATCCTGCGGCCGGTAAGTCACCGCTGCTCCACTGCTTATGCACAGGCTTGTCCCATGCTTTTCCGTGCGGGCGGTCCGGTAGCGGCGTAGCATGCCGCGCTTGTCATCGAGGTCCCTGATGTCCGCCATGTTCACCATCGACGACGATCCCCAGGATCGCCAGATCGCGCAGCTGCGCGTGCCGCCGCATTCCATCGAGGCCGAGTCCAGCGTCCTGGGTGGCCTGCTGCTGGACAACGCAGCCTGGGACCGCGTGGGCGATGTGCTCAAGGAAGGCGACTTCTACCGCTACGAGCACCGGCTGATCTTCGCAGCCATCCGCGACCTCGTGAATGCCAACAAGCCGGCCGACGTGATCACGGTCTACGAGGTGCTGCAATCGGTCGGCAAGGCCGACGATGTGGGCGGGCTGTCGTACCTCAATTCGCTGGCGCAGTTCGTGCCGAGCGCGAGCAACATTCGCCGCTACGGCGAGATCGTGCGCGAGCGCGCCATCTTGCGCAAGCTCGTCACGGCCAGTGACGAGATTGCCACCAGCGCCTTCAACACCAAGGGCCGCGCAGTCGACAAGATCCTGGACGAAGCCGAGCAGAAGATTTTCAACATCGGCGAAGAAGGTGCGCGCAACAAGCAGGGCTTCCAGGCCATGGAGTCGCTGGTCGTCGACCTGCTGGACCGTGTGCAGGAGATGGCCGACCAGCAGAACGAGATCACGGGCGTGCCCACCGGTTTCTACGACCTGGACCGCATGACCTCGGGCCTGCAGCCGGGCGACATGGTGGTGCTGGCCGCGCGGCCTTCCATGGGCAAGACCGCGTTCGCCGTCAACATCGCCGAACATGTGGCCCTCAACGAAGGCCTGCCCGTCGCGATCTTTTCGATGGAAATGGGTGCGTCCCAGCTGGCGGTGCGCATCGTCGGCTCCATCGGCCGCGTCGACCAGGGCCATTTGCGCAACGGTCGCCTGACCGACGACGAGTGGCCGCGCCTGACCGAGGCCATCGAGAAACTGCGCAACATCTCGCTGCACATCGACGAGACGCCGGGGCTGACACCCAGCGAACTGCGCGCCAACGCGCGGCGCCTGGCGCGCCAGTGCGGCAAGCTCGGTCTGATCGTGGTGGACTACCTTCAGCTCATGAGCGGGTCGGGCGGTGGCAGCGACGAGAACCGTGCCACCGAGCTCGGCGAGATCTCGCGCGGCCTGAAAATGCTCGCACGCGAGTTGCAGTGCCCGGTGATCGCACTGTCGCAGCTCAACCGCAGCGTGGAGCAGCGTCCGGACAAGCGTCCGATGATGTCCGACCTGCGCGAATCCGGAGCCATCGAGCAGGACGCGGACATCATCATGTTCATCTACCGCGACGAGTACTACACCAAGGACGCCTGCAAGGAGCCTGGTGTGGCCGAGGTCATCATCGCCAAGCAGCGAAACGGCCCGACCGGCACTGTCAAGCTCGCCTTCCTGCGCAACCTGACCCGCTTCGAGAGCCTCGCGGCCGGCTCGGACGACGGCTACTGATGGCAGCCGCC
>CAJYRH010000282.1 GCA_913776795.1 uncultured Pseudorhodoferax sp.
CTGCACGCCGGTCGCGCCGGGCAGGGGGCCGTCGTAGCCCAGGTCCAGCGACTTGTCCATGGCCCGCGGCAGCGCCTCCTGCACCACGTCCATGACCAGCCGCGCGAGGTCGCAGGGCTGGCGCGTGATCGGGGCACCGGCGTTCTCGGCACGCGCCAGCGCCAGCAGCTGGTTGACGGTGTGCGTGGCGCGGATGCTGGAGCGACGGATCTGCAGCAGCGACTGCTTGAGCTCATCCGCGTTGGCGCCCTCGCGCTGTGCGAGGTCAGCCTGCATGCGCAGCCCGGCCAGCGGGGTCTTGAGCTGGTGCGCAGCATCGGCCAGAAAGCGCTTCTGCGTGGCGATGGAGTCCTTCAGCCGCGTGAGCAGGTCGTTGACCGACGAGACCAGCGGCGCCACCTCCAGCGGCACGGTGCGGTCGTCCAGCGGGGAAAGGTCGTCGGGCTTGCGGGCACGGATTCGCTCCTCCAGCTCGGAGAGTGGCTTGATGCCGCGCACCAGCGCCAGCCAGACCAGCAGCACCGCCAGCGGCAGGATCACGAACTGCGGCAGCATGACGCCCTTGATGATCTCGGCGGCCAGCACCGATCGCTTCTCGCGGGTTTCGGCCACCTGCACCAGGGCGGTCTGCCCGCTGCTGTCCAGGGCCACCCAGGTGTAGGCCACGCGCAGGCCCAGGCCGCGCAAATCGTCGTCGCGCAGGCGCACTTCGCCCGGCACGCCGCGTTCAGCGTCGTGCGGCAGCGCCAGCTCGCGCTCGCCAGCCAGCAGTTCGCCGCGCGGCCCCAGCACCTGGTAGAAGACCAGGTCGGATTCGTCGGCACGCAGGATCTCGTGCGCCGGCGGCGGCAGGCTGAACTGGAGCCGCCCGGTCTTGGGCATCGCCACCTGCTGTGCCAGCGCACGCACGTTGTGTTCCAGCGCGCGGTCGAACGGGTTGCCGGCGATACCCTGGGCCACGAGCCATGTCAGCACCAGGCTGACCGGCCACAGCAGCAGCAGCGGCGTGAGCATCCAGTCCAGGATTTCTCCGAACAGCGAACGCTGTTCGCGCTGGAAGATCTTCACGCGTTGATTTTTTCGAGGCAGTAGCCGAGGCCCCGGACGGTGGCGATGCGGATCGGGCCCTTCTCGATCTTCTTGCGCAACCGGTGGATGTAGACCTCGATGGCGTTTGTCGAGACCTCCTCACCCCATTCGCACAGGCGCTCGACCAGCTGGTCCTTGCTGACCAGCCGGCCAGCGCGCTGCAGCAGCACCTCCAGCAAGCCGAGCTCGCGCGCCGACAGCTCGACCATGCGACCGTCGATGGTGGCGACGCGGCCGGCCTGGTCGTATTCCAGTGGGCCATGGCGGATGGAACTGCTGGTGGCACCCGTGCCGCGCCGCGTCAGGGCGCGCACGCGGGCCTCGAGTTCCTGCAGCGAGAAGGGCTTGGCCATGTAGTCGTCGGCGCCAAAGTCCAGGCCCTTGACGCGCTCCTCCACGCTGTCGGCGGCGGTCAGGATCAGCACCGGCAAGGCGGAGCCGCGGCCGCGCAGCGCGCGCAGCACCTCCAGGCCGTGCAGGCGCGGCAAGCCCAGGTCCAGGATCAGCAGGTCGAACTGGCTGCTGGTGCGCAGCGCGGCATCGGCCTCGGTGCCGCTGGCCACGTGGTCCACCGCCGCGCCCGAACTGCGCAGCGCGCGCAGCAGGCCGTCGGCGAGCACCTGGTCGTCCTCAGCAATCAGTATGCGCATGGTGTCTCTCCAGGTTGCGCGAAGCGCTGGATTCTAGGAGGCCGCATAGGCCTCGAGCCCGAGCGCGACCACGGTGGCCACCTCGGCGCCCACCGCTTCCCGGAACTCCGCCTCGGCCTGCGCCAGCGCGCCACGGAAGGCCTGCTGCCAGGCCAGGCCGTCCGGGGTGAAGCGTACGACGCGGGCACGCGCATCGTGCGGATCCGCGGCCCGCGTGACCAGGCCCCAGGCCTCGCACTGCGTGATGAGGTCGCCCATGGCCTGCTTGCTCATGCCGGCGCGCTCCGCCAATACGCCGGGTCGCGTGCCGGCCTCATCCAGGTGCCGTGTGATGTGCACATGCGCGGCACTGACCTGGGCCCGCGCCGCCAGGTTGGACAGGGCCAACGGCACGTGCACGTCATTGGCCATGAGCGAAAGCACCCGGGCATCGAAACGGCGCAGCGCATCGCCCATCAGCCGACCCAGGTGGGTGGTGCGCCAAGCGCCATGAACGCCAAAATCTTGCACATTCACATCGTAAGGCAAACTGACCAAAAAATACGACTTTGGAAAGTGATGCTTGCACTAAACTACTGATCAAGCATCCAGACAGTATGTAGTCACAGTCCAGATGCGGTTTGCAAGTCATTGATCTCAAGGAGATTTTTCATGGACGCCGCAGTGAAACCCAATCCAGCCCAAGCAGAACGTACCAAGGCCCTGCAAGCCGCCCTTGCCCAGATCGAAAAGCAATTCGGCAAGGGCACCATCATGCGGTTGGGCGAGGGAGAAGTGATCGAGGACATCCAGGTCGTCTCCACCGGCTCGCTGGGACTGGACATCGCGCTGGGCGTCGGCGGCCTGCCGCGCGGCCGGGTGGTCGAGATCTATGGCCCGGAGTCCTCGGGCAAGACCACGCTGACGCTGCAGGTCATTGCCGAAATGCAAAAGATGGCCGGTACCTGCGCCTTCGTCGACGCCGAGCACGCGCTGGACATCCAGTACGCGCAGAAACTGGGCGTGAACCTGCAGGACCTGCTGATCAGCCAACCCGACACCGGCGAGCAGGCGCTCGAGATCGTGGACAGCCTGGTGCGCTCGGGCGCGGTCGACCTGATCGTGGTCGACTCGGTCGCCGCGCTGACGCCCAAGGCCGAACTGGAAGGCGAGATGGGCGACTCCCTGCCGGGCCTGCAGGCCCGGCTGATGAGCCAGGCGCTGCGCAAGCTCACGGCCACGATCAAGAAGACCAACTGCATGGTCATCTTCATCAACCAGATCCGCATGAAGATCGGCGTGATGTTCGGCAGCCCCGAAACCACCACGGGCGGCAACGCCCTGAAGTTCTATGCCTCGGTGCGCATCGACATCCGCCGCACCGGCACGATCAAGAAGGGCGACGAGGCCATCGGCAACGAGACCAAGGTCAAGGTGGTGAAGAACAAGGTCTCGCCGCCGTTCAAGACGGCGGAGTTCGACATTCTGTTCGGCGAGGGCATCTCGCGCGAGGGCGAGATCATCGACATGGGCGTGGAGGCGCGCATCGTCGACAAGTCCGGCGCCTGGTACGCCTACAACGGCGAGAAGATCGGCCAGGGCCGCGACAACGCGCGCGAATTTCTGCGGGAGAACCCCGACCTGGCGCGCGAGATCGAGAACAAGGTGCGCGACAACCTGGGCATCGCGCTGCTGCCGCCAGCGGCCGCTGCGGCCAAGGGCGAGTGACTGGCAGCCGGCCCGCGCTCTCGCTCAAGGGCCGGGCGCTGCGCTATCTGAGCCAGCGCGAGCACTCGCGCCCTGAACTCGAACGCAAGCTCGCACGCCACACGGAAGACGCAGAAGAACTGGCGCGTGCACTCGACGACCTGCAGGCCAAGGGATTCATCAGCGAGGCGCGTGTGGTCGAGTCCGTGCTGCACCAGCGCGCCGCCCAGTACGGGGCCTTGCGCCTGCGCCAGGAGTTGCAGCACAAAGGTGTGGCACCTGCAGCCATCGCCGAGGCCGTCGCCGGCCTGGCCGATAGCGAGTTCGAACGCGCGCTGGCGCTGTGGCAGCGCCGCTTCAAACCGGCAGCCGACGCGCGCGAACGCGCCAGGCAGAGCCGCTTCCTGCTGGCACGCGGCTTCTCCGGCGCGGTGGTGACGCGGGTGCTGCGCCACCAGCCCGACAATGTGGACTGAATGCCCGCCTCTCCTGCCCGCGCGCTCTCGGCCCTGACCTTCGCTTTCGGCCTGAGCCAGTTCTTCCGCAGCTGCCTGGCCGTGATCGCCCCCGAGCTGCAACGCGATCTGGCGCTGTCGGCCGCGGGTTTCGGCCTGCTGTCCTCGTGCTTTTTCCTCTCCTTCGCGTTCGCGCAGATCCCGGTCGGCATCGCGTTCGACCGCTGGGCGTGGGCCGGCCCACGCGCTGGCTGATGTCCATCGGTGTGTTCTCATCGCTGCTGTTCGTTCTGGCACCCGACGGGCCAACCGCCATGCTGGCCCAGGCCGGCCTGGGCCTGGCCTGTGCGCCCGTGTTCATGGGTCTCATGCACTATGCCGGCGCGCAATTGCCCGCTGCGCAGTACGTCGCCTTCGTCGGTCGCGCCAATGCCACCGGCATGCTGGGGGCCTTGTGCTCCACACTGCCGCTGGGCTGGATGGCCCAGCACCTGGGTTGGCGTCCCGCGCTTTCGCTCGCCGGGCTGTGCATGCTCATGGCCTGCGTGGCCGTGTGGCGCACGCTGCACGACGATGGCGATGCCGACGCGCGCAGCGAGTCGCCGATGGCCATGGTGGGTTCCAGCATCGCATTGCTGCTACGGCCTGCGCTCTGGACACTGATTCCGCTGTGCCTGGCCATGGCAGCCGGCACGAGCTTTCGCAACGCCTGGGGCGGCCCCTACCTGGCAGATGTGTTCGGTTTGCAGACACAGGGCCGTGGCCTCGCGCTGTCGGCCATCGCCCTCGCCTGCTTCGGTACGGCGCTGCTG
>CAJYRH010000283.1 GCA_913776795.1 uncultured Pseudorhodoferax sp.
CGGGCTTCGGCGCAGTGCTCGCCAAGCCCGTCACGGCCGGCCTGCTGCGCTCCACCTTGCTGCGGCTGGTCGACGGTGCCGGCGCCGTCGACACCGAGGCCCGGCCGCAGACGCTGCTGGCCAGCACCGCCGGTGCGCGCGTGCTGCTGGCCGAGGACAACCTCGTCAACCAGGAGGTGGCCACGCAGCTGCTGCAGGCCGCCGGCGTGCAGGTGGAGGTGGCCGCCGACGGTGCCAGGGCGCTGGACATGGTGCGCAGCCGGCCTTACGACCTCGTGCTCATGGACGTGCAGATGCCGCACCTGGACGGGCTGGAGGTGACGCGGCGCATCCGCCAGGAGCCGGCGCTGGCCCAGCTGCCGGTGGTCGCGATGACGGCCAACGCCTTTCCGGAAGACCGCCAGGCCTGCCTGCAAGCCGGCATGAACGAACATCTGGCCAAGCCCGTGGACCCGCGCGAGCTGCACGCGGCTTTGCTGCGGTGGCTGCCGGCCCGACTGGGCGAAGGCCGCCCGCCGGCGCCGCTGTCCGCGCAATCGCCCGCCGCGGCGGCGGCCGTGCCGTGTCCCGACGCCGCGCCATCGGCCCCTGCCGCTGCGCCGGCCGGGACGCAAGGGCCGGCAGACGACGCCGCCGGCACGGGCTCTGCCGCAACGGTGGCCCGCATGGCCACGCTGATCGAGCTGCCACTGGCGCTGGAGTACGCAGCCGGCCAGAGCGACATCCTGCTGCGGGTGCTGCAGCAGTTCGTGGCCCACTACGCGGCCACCGGGGCCAACCTGGTGCGCCTGCTGGAGGAAGGCGACCGTACCGCGCTGGCGCGCGCGCTGCATGGCCTGCGCGGCGTGGTGGGCATGATCGGCGCGGGCCGGCTGCGCGACATGAGTGCAGCGCTGGAAGCGGCGCTGGCCAGGGGCGCGCCCCAGGAGGAGCTGCAGGAGCCGCTGGGCGTCCTGCGGACCGAGCTCGACGCGCTGGTCGCCGGCGTGCGGGAGCGGCTGGCCTGATCAGCCGCCCGTGCGCTCGAAGCGGTAGCCGAAGCCGTACACCGACACCAGCTTCCAGCCATGGGTGCCATCGAGCTTGAGCTTGCGCCGAAGGCGGCTGACGTGGGTGTCCACGGTGCGCGCGTCGACCTCCGCCGAGACGCCCCAGACCTTGTCCAGCAGGAAGTCGCGCGACAGCAGCTTGCCCATGTTCTGGAACAGGCACACGGCCAGGTCGAACTCCTTTTGCGTCAGCTCCATGGGCTGGCCGGCCATGGCCAGGCGCTGGCGCGTGATGTCGATCTCGTACTCGCCCGCGCGCAACACCGGCAGGGTGCCGGGCCGTGCGCGGCGCGAGGCAGCGGTGATGCGAGCGAGCAACTCCAGCGGCTTGGCCGGCTTGACGATGTAGTCGTCGGCGCCGGCCTCCAGTGCTGCCACCACGACCGGTTCCTCCTCGCGCGCCGTGATCACGATGCACGGCAACAGCCAGCCCAGCGTGCGGCGCACCCACTGCAGCACCTCGCCCCCGTTGCCGTCGGGCAGCATCCAGTCGATCAGTGCGATGTCGAAGGTCTCGCCCTGCACGCCGGACTGGAACATGGCGGCCGTTTCGAAACCCTTGCACGTGTGGCGCCCCTGCTGCACCAGCAGCATCAGCAGCTCGCGCTGCACGGGGTCGTCTTCCAGGATGGCGATGTGCATGCTGTTCCTTCTCAAGTCGTCGTTCTGTCGGTGCGGCCAGCGGCGGCGGGGGGCGGCGCTGCCGCGCGCGGGGGCGCTGCGATCACAATCGCGGCCCCGATGCCCTTCCAAGGAGACCGCTCCCCATGACAACCAGCCACCTGACCGCTGCCTACTGGTGCCTGCTGGCCGCCGCCGCGCTGCCTTACCTGACGGCCTGGATCGCCAAGGCCGGCGCCTTCGGGCGCGGCGACAACGGCGCGCCGCGCGAATGGGCGGCGCGCCAGGGCGGCTGGCGCGCCCGCGCGCTGGCGGCGCAGAGCAATGGCTTCGAGGGCCTGCCGCTGTTCATGGCCGGCGTGCTGGCGGCCCACCAGTTCGGCGCCGTGCAGGCGCGCATCGATGCGCTGGCACTGGCCTACGTGCTGCTGCGCGTGGTCTACGTTTCGCTCTACATCCGTGACCGCAGCACGCTGCGCAGCCTGGTGTGGACGCTGGGCGTGGCCGTCAGCGTGGCGCTGTTCTTCGTACGCTGACGCCATCTAGAAGCTCACGTCCACGACCACGTTGTCGGTGTAGGTGCCCGGCGCCGGATTGGCCTGGTCCTGGTAGATGCGGGCGGTGTAGGGAACGGTCTGCATGCTGTTGCCCGTGGCGGGTGCCGGGCCGCTGGCGCGGTCGGTGCCGGCGCTGCCCCACACGGTGTTGTCCGCCTTGAAGATGTCGTAGGCCAGCCGCGCGGTGCCCGAGCCCATGCGCCGGCGCCCGCCGCTGGCATAGCTGCCAGCCGACAGCCCGACCGTGTAGACCATGTTGCGGCTGCATTGCAGGCTGATGTTCTGCGACACCGTGGGAAAGCCGGCCAAGAGCGGCGCACTGCCGAAGTTGACTGGCGGCGCCGTGATGGTGCAATCGTTGCTGACGGTCAGCGAGATGACGAGCGAGCGCGTGGTGTTGCCGTTGTTGGGCACGCCGACGCAGACCCCCAGTGCACCGATCACGCCTTCGCAGATGTTGCGGTAGTCCCAGTTGACCTGCACGGTGTCGGTGTAGACGCCCGCCGGGATGTTGGGCCCCGGGGTGGTGGCGATGTACAGCGGGATGCTGGTGCCGCTGCCGGCGGTCAGCAGGCCCACGAGGCTGGAACCGGAGAGGTCCACCAGCAGCACGCCGCTGGTGTAGCCCGCGCTGTAGCTGGCGTTGCTGTAGATCTGGTAGGGGATCTGGAAGCTGCCGTTCTTGAGCGTCAGCCCGGTCGTGGCCGACTGGATCTGGCCCTTGAGCGTGGGCTGGCCGTTGGCCAGAGCCAGCACCACGCCGGAGCAGCTGAAGTTGAACGTGGCCATGCCGGTCACCGTCGGGCCGCCCGCGATGCGCTGGGTCGCCACGCTGGCCAGCGTGCCGCCGGTCTCCGACATGGTGCAGGCGTGGGCGCACGGCGGCGCGATGGCGGCCAGTGCCAGCAGGAGGGGCAGGGCGATGGTGTGCATGGTCTAGGGCATGGCGGGCGCATCGGGCACGCCCGCGTTGGATGGCAGCGGCCGGCACGCCAGTGGTCCGATGCGGACGATGCCCGAGGCCTGCGCGTCCAGCGTGAAGCGTGCACGGCAGCTCTCCAAGCCAGGCCCGCGCACCAGCAATTCGTTGTCCAGCCCCAGTCCCTCCAGGTAGACCTGGCCGTCCCAGCCCAGCGTGGCAGTGCGGCCCGAGCCCAGGTGTTGCACCGACAGGCCGACGGGCAGCGGCTGGCCGGCGGCGTCCACCAGCGTGACGCTGGCCGCGCGGACCTTCTGGATCGGAAAGCGCAGCAGTGCGCCACTGCCTGCCGCGAGCAGAACCCGCTGCTCGGACTGGGCCAGCTGCATCTCTTCGGGCAGGTCCAGCAGATCGATCTCGAAGCGCGCCGGGTAGTAGGCGTTGACCCCTGGCACCAGCAGGTGGCCGCGCGTGTTGGTGCGGCCGATGACCTGGTTCTCAAAGCGCACCGGCACGTCGCCCACGCCGGTCGACACCAGCGCGAAGGCATCGTTGATGCGGTTCGCCGCGAACCAGCCACCGTCCATCGCGACGACCGACCCGCTGGCCCCCGCCCAGGTGCTGCTGCGCCCGCCCTGGGCGTACGCGCCGCCCTGCAGTTGCAGGGTGTCGCCGCGCCAGGTCAGGCTGCCCTGGCGGTAGTCGTCAGGGCCGGCGCCGTTGGCGTACGACAGGTTCCAGCCCAGGCCGCCGTCCGGTGGCGGCGTGCGGCTGTACTGCAGCTGACGGCCGAACCCGTTGCGCTCGCGCGTGCCGACCAGGCTCACCGCCCCGCGGTCGCCGAGCAGCAGCGTCCATTGCAGCTGCACGAGGTAGTCCCGGCCCCCGACGGCCTTGTTCAAATTGACAGACAGGAAGCTGCTGCTGCCCAGCGCGCGTGAATAGGTGGCCGTGGCCACGCGGTTGCGCGTGCCGTCCAGCGCCTGGGCGTCGAAGTAGCCGACCGCGACCGCACCGAGTGCGCCCAGCGACAGGCTGGTCGTCACCTGCGTGTTGCTGCGGCTGCCGGCGGCGCCCTGCGCCCGGTCCAGCCCGGCCAGTTCGCGCCAGCCGGCGCTGCGGCCGGTGTGCTGCAAGGCCAGGCCGAAACGTGGGGCGTTGTACTGGTAGCCGGCGGTCCATTGCAGGCCGGCGCCGCCGTGCGCCAGCGCGCCGTTGACCACGCCGTGGCCGCCCAGCGCCACCACTGCACCGCCGCCGGCGACGGCCAGGCCGCGCGCCAGCTCGCTGCGCGCCTCCAACGTCACCGCATCGCTGAAGCCGTAGCGCCAGCTGCCGCTGGCCACGGCGCGGCCGTAGCCGAAGTTGTCCTGGCCGTAGCCGCGGCGCAGCGCGCCGGCCGACAGCGCATAGTCGTCGGTGCCCGCCTTGAGCAGCGTGCTGGCCACGTAGAACGGCACCGTCGTGAGCACCTGGCGGCCGAGCGCGTCGGTGGTCACGACGGCCGCCTCGCCGGCGCCCGTGATGAAGGGCATGGTGTTGAGCGTGAACGGCCCGGGCTGCACGTTCTCGCGGCCCGCGCGCTGGCCGTTGATGAACAGGTCCACGGCCGAGGGCACGGCGGCCTGGCCCGAGAAGCTCGGCAACGGGTAGGGCACGAGGTCGGGCCGGATCGCGAAGTTGCGCGCCAGCTGGATGCCGCCGATGCGCACCGCGCTGCCCCAGGGCAGCGTGGCCGTGATCAGGTCGCCGGCGGTCACGGTGCGCACGGCGTCCGTGTCGGAGTGGCGCCAGCTGGTGTCGTAGCGCAGGTAGCCCTGGCTGCCGGAGAAGTCGCTGCCGGCAACGGCACTGCCGCCGCCCGTGCGGGTGCGGCGCGCCACGCCGGTGTTGGACAGGAGGCCCCAGGGCCCGAACCAGCGCTGCTCGGTCCACAGCGCGGTGCTGGACTCGGCACGGCCCGGGTTGCTGGCGTACAGCTCGTAGTTCAGCAGGAAGCCGCGTCCCACCAACGGGCGCAGCCGCTCGACCGGCGCGCCGCTGCCCAGCTGCTGCGCGGGCAGCCAGGCCGGCGGCAGCATGAGCTCCAGCCGCTGGGCCACGCTGTCGTAGCGCACACCCAGGCCCTCGATGCGGTCGACCGCCACCAACTGGCCCCCTGTGGCCGGTGTGCGCACATGCAGC
>CAJYRH010000284.1 GCA_913776795.1 uncultured Pseudorhodoferax sp.
GCTCAGCTGCTCGCGCAGCAGCTGGAAGATCTCGCGGTAGGCGCGGCCATGGCGCGGGGCCAGGCCGGGCTTTTCCGGCACGGCGTCCTTGCGCGCCTGGCGCACCAGGGCGCGCAGCTGTTGCGCATCGGTGGCGGGGTACTGGGTCAGCCAGCGCGCAAGGGCCTCGTCGCCCTCCAGCAACAGCGTACGCCACTGCTCGGTGTGGTGCAGCAGCGCGGCCTCGCGCGCCGGGCCGCGGCGCTGCTCGGCCAGCGCCGCGCGGGCCTGGTCCACGGTGTCTTCGTCCAGCTTGCGCATGAGCTTGCCGACGAACTGCGCCTGGCGGCGTCGGCCCTCGAAGTTGGTGATGCGGCGCAGCTCCGCCAGCGCGTCCACGAGCTTTTCGGGCAGGCCCAGGCGCTCCAGCCGGTCGGCGCGCAGGTCCAGAAGTTCTTCGCCCAGGTCCTGTAGCGCGTCGCTCTCGCGCTTCATGTCGGTGCGGCTGGCGCCGTCCGTGCCTTTGAGCTCGGCCTTGAGCTCCAGGTCCAGCTCGCTGCCTTCAGCAACGAACTGGCCCCGCACGAAATAGCCTTTTTTGGGTTTGCGCGACATCGGAAAAGGGTGGGGAAGGGTGGGGGCGCGGACAAGGCCCGGGCGGCCGGGCAGCGCCGGTGCGGCCGGTATCATAGCCGGCAACATGAATGCATCTTCCCAAGCAGCCCAGGCCGGCTTCAGTTACAGCCGTTCGTTCTTTCAGGAACTCGTGGAGCAGGCCCTGGCCCATGCCAGGAAGATCGGCGCGACCGATGCCGGGGCCGAGGCCTCCGAGGGCTGTGGACTGTCGGTCTCGGTGCGCAAGGGCGAACTCGAGAACGTGGAGCGCAACCGCGACAAGTCGCTCGGCGTGACGGTCTACGCCGGCAAGCGCCGCGGCAACGCCAGCACCTCTGATTTTTCGCCAACGGCGATCCGCCAGACGGTGGAGGCCGCGTTCGACATCGCGCGCTTCACGGCCGAGGATCCGGCCTCCGGCCTGCCCGACGCGCAGGACATGGCGACCGAGCAGCCGGACCTGGACCTGTTCCATCCCTGGGACATCGACTCCGAGGGCGCTGCCGCGCTGGCGCTGCGCTGCGAGGCCGCGGCCTTTGCGACCGACAAGCGCATCACCAACAGCGAGGGCGCAGGCGTCTCGGCCCAGCAATCGCATTTCTACACGGGCCACAGCTCTGGGTTCAGGGGCGGCTACGCGAGTTCGCGGCATTCCATTTCGGTTGCACCCATCGCGGGCCGCGGCGCGCAGATGCAGCGCGATGCCTGGTACAGCTCGATGCGCAGGGCCGATGAACTGGCTTCGCCCGAGGCTGTGGGGCGCTACGCTGCCGAGCGCGCGCTGTCGCGCCTGAAGGCCCGCAAGATCAAGACGGTGGAATGCCCGGTGCTGTTCGAGTCGCCGCTGGCGGCTGGGCTGGTTGGCGGCTTCGTGCAGGCGGTCAGCGGCGGCTCGCTGTACCGGCGCAGCAGTTTCCTCGTCGATGCATTGGGCAAGGCGGTCTTTCCGGAGCACATCGACCTGTTGGAAGACCCCTTCGTGCTGCGAGGCAAAGGCAGCTCTCCTTTCGACGAGGAGGGCGTGCGCGTTGCTGCGCGCAAGGTGGTGGATGCAGGCCGCGTGCAGGGCTATTTCCTGTCGACCTACTCGGCGCGCAAGCTGGGCATGCGCACGACGGGCAATGCCGGTGGTTCGCACAATCTGGTGCTGCATTCGCGGCTGACCCAGCCTGGCGACGACCTCGATGCCATGCTGCGCAAGCTGGGCCGCGGCCTGTTCGTCACCGAGCTGATGGGCCAGGGCGTCAATTACGTGACGGGTGACTACTCGCGCGGCGCCAGTGGCTTCTGGGTCGAAAACGGCCAGATCGTCCACCCGGTCGAGGAGATCACCATCGCCGGCAACCTGAAGGACATGTTCCGGGGAATCGCCGCCGTGGGCGCCGATGCCTACAACTACGGCGCGAAGACCGTGGGCTCGCTGCTGGTCGAGCGCATGAAGGTGGCCGGCAGCTAATCGCGGTTGCCGAAGCGGCCGCCGCGTTCGCGTTCGCCGGTCGATGGGCGCGGCTCATGTGAAGGGGCGGCGCGTGGCGGTGCTGGGCGGTCCTGGCGTTGCTCGCGCATCTCGCGTTGTTCACGCCGCTCCATGTCGTCGCGCAGGAAGTTACCCTGTGGGCGCTGTGGCTCCTGCATCTGGCGTTGCTGCGCATCTTGCAGCTGGCGCAACTGCTGCATCTGCCGCATCTGCTGATCCTGCAGCGCTTGCTGCTGCTGCCGGGCCTGGTCCATGCGGTGCTGCTGGTCCTGGCGGAACTGCTGCTCCTGGCGCATCTGCTGCTGGCGCTGTTGGAACTCGCTGCGGCCTTGGTCCTGCATCTGTTGGCGCCGTTGCTGGCCTTGCCATTCCTGCTCGCGCTGCCAACGTTCACGGCGTTCGTCGCCGTACCGCCCGGGTGGGAAACGTGGCGTCGGCGTCGCCATGATTGGTCCAGGCGGCCGTTCTCGCTGGGTGTTGCGCAGGGGCGATGGCGGCGGCAAGCCCGCATTGCCGCGGCCAGGGTCGCGTGGGCCGGCGCCAAAGCCGGGCCGCCAGGGCTGGCCCGGGGCCAGTGGAGACCAGTCGGTGCCCGGTGTGCGGTGCCGGCTGAATCCCAGTGGACGCGGTGCCGGCGCGCCGGCGAAGCCGACCAGAGCGGGCGCGTAGACCGCCCGCGGTCCGCGCGGTCCGGGCACCCAGGCCCAGCGCGGGCCGAGTTGAACCCAGCGGCCGTAGTGGAAAGGTGCGAAGCCCCATCGCGCATCGTCGAACCAGGTCCACCCCCAGGGATCGACCCAGCGCCACTGGCCGTGGCGGTAGGGCTCCCAGTTGGCGATCGTGGTGCGCGGGTACCAGACGGTGCCGTACTCCACGGTGCTGGCCCATTCACCGTGCGCATCCAGCTCCTGGTAGCCCAGCACGTCGCGCGACAGGTACTGGGCGCTGGGCGACCGGTCCTCGGCCAGGCTGCGGTCCGCTGCCCATTGGTCCAGCGCATCGCGGGCGCCGACGCCTTGCACTGCCGTGGCGCTCAGGTTGCGGCCCACATAGCGGGCCTGCTGGGTGGGGGCAAGCGTGGCGGACTCACCGCTCTCGCCGTACAGCGTGGCAGTGCCGGCACGCGCCAGCACGCGGGTGCTTGCGGGTTCCGCATCGACACGGAATTCGCCGGGCCTGTCCACCAGCATGGCCAGGTTCTGGGTGTTGACCTCGATGCGCTCGTCGGGCGCCAAGTCGCGCGCGCGCAGGTTGAGACTGCCTTGCTGCAGCGTCAGGCGAAGGTCGTTGTCGTCGAGCGCGTCGATGGACAGCTCTGCCGGGCCCTGGAGACGCAGCGCATGAGCACCCGCGTGCAGTTCTGCCCGGCTGCCGGCGGCCACGCGGATGCTGTCGCCGGCCGTGAAAGGCCAGTGGGGATCGGCGGCCTGCCAGTTGCCGTCGGCGCCGGACCACTGCACGCCGCCATCGGCCTGCGAGAGCCGTGCCGCACGGCCTGGCGGCTCCTGCTGGGCGCCAGCCGGAAAGCTGGCCGTAGCTGCCAGTACCAGAGCAGCTGTGGCCCAAATCTTCCAGATCCTTGCGGCCATGGTGGGCCTCCTTTCAAGCTTAGAACGCGCCACAGCGCGGTTTGGTTCGCCTGCTTCTGTGCAAAGACCTGTAAACCTTGGCAAGTTCAGCCTGCCAGTGCCTGCTTGACCGCGGCCGACACCTGGGCCATCTCGGCCTTGCCGGTCAGCTCGGCCTTGGCTGCAGCCATCACGCGGCCCATGTCGCCCGGACCCCTGGCGTCCAGCCGGGTCACCAGCGCGCGAACCGCGTCCAGCACGGCCTGTGCGTCCATCCGCTCTGGCAGATAGCCCTGCAGCACTCGCTGTTCGGCGGCCTCCTTGTCGGCCAGGTCCTGGCGGCCGGCCTGCGCAAAGGCGGTGATGGAGTCCTTGCGCTGCTTGATCAGCTTGTCGACGATAGCCACGATGGCGGTGTCGTCCAGCGTCACGCGCTCGTCCACTTCTTTTTGCTTCATGGCGGCCAGCAGCAACCGGACCGTGGCCAAGCGCTCTGCGTCCTTGGCGCGCATGGCGTCCTTCATGTCCTGGGTGATGCGGTCCTTGAGGGTGGGGGTTGTGTCCATGGTGCAGTCCTTTAAATGAAAAAAGCCCGCGCTGGATACTCCAGGGCGGGCGCTCGACCGAGGGGGCCGGTCGGTGCTGGATCAGTACAGCTTCTTGGGCAGCTGCATGCTGCGCACGCGCTTGTAGTGGCGCTTGACGGCGGCAGCCTTCTTGCGCTTGCGCTCGGCCGTCGGCTTCTCATAGAACTCGCGGGCGCGCAGGTCGGTCAGCAGGCCCAGCTTTTCAATGGTGCGCTTGAAGCGGCGCAGGGCGACGTCGAACGGCTCGTTTTCTTTAACGCGGATGGTGGTCATGTATCTCGTTGGCTGAATTTGGCCTGGCAAGATCGAAAGCCGTGGCCGGGGGTCCTCAACTCGAAAAGTGTCGGCCCGCTGAGGTTAGGCCAAAGTTAGCCGGGCATTATAGCCCGATTCAAGGTGCCGCCAACGCCTGCGCGCAACTGTACGCGCTGGACCAGGCCCACTGGAAGTTGTAGCCTCCCAACCATCCCGTCACATCCACGACTTCGCCGATGAAATACAGGCCGCTTTGGCGGGATTCCATGGTCTGGGATGACAGGTCGCGTGTGTCCACGCCGCCTGCCGTCACCTCGGCCTTGCGGTAGCCCTCGGTGCCGGTTGGCATCAGCTGCCAGGCGTGCAGGCCGTTGGCCAGCGCAGCCAGCGCCTTGTCTGCCGCTTCGTTGACGGGCCGCTGCCAGGCAGGGTCCGTACCGGTCCAGGCCGCTGCCAGGCGCGTCGGCAGATGCTCGCCGAGCACGTTGGCGAGCAGGCGGCGCGTCGTCAGCTTGGCCTCTTGCAGCGCGGGCTGCAGCGCCGACTGGGGCGACAGGTCGACGCTGACCGGTGTGCCGGGCTTCCAATAGCTGGAGATTTGCAGTACCGCGGGGCCGCTGAGGCCGCGGTGTGTGAACAGCAGGTCTTCGGAAAAGCTGGCGCGTGCCTTCTTCTCGCCCGTCGCAATGTCGACGGGGAGCGAGAGGCCCGCCAGTGGCACGAAGGGTTCCCATGCACGCTCGTCGAAGGTCAGCGGCACCAGCGCCGGGCGCTGCTCGACCAGGCGCAGTCCGAACTGGCGCGCGAGGCGGTAGCCGAAGTCGCTGGCGCCGATCTTGGGAATCGACAGGCCGCCTGTGGCCACAACAACGGAATGGGCCAGCACCTCGCCGCGATCGGTACCCAGCGCGTACCGGGCAGTCGCGCCGCCCGTCGCGCGGACGTCCTGTACGGCGCAGGGTTGCCACCGTGTCACCCCACCAGCTGCGCATTCGCGCAGCAGCAGGTCGATCAGATCCTCTGCGGAGCGGTCGCAGAAGAGCTGGCCTCGGTGCTTTTCGTGGAAGCCGATGCCGTCGCGTTGCAGCAGCG
>CAJYRH010000285.1 GCA_913776795.1 uncultured Pseudorhodoferax sp.
AAGAGATCGTTGGCGGCCTCACGGCAGGCAGTGTGAAGTAGAGGCGCCATGCACATCGTCAACGGAGATCCGATGAACCACGATTCCAAAGGTCGCGGAGCAGGCCATGCCAGGGCAGCCGTGCAACTGGCTCTGCCAGGCCGCCGTGTGCGCCCCCCTTCGCGCAGCGGAAGGGGGGAGCGGCGAAGCCGCCTGGGGGGATGGCACTGATATGGCATCGGTCACCCTGTCGGGCATCACGAAGACGTTTGGCGACACCAAGGTCATCCAGGGCGTGGACATCGCCATCGGCGACGGCGAGTTCGCGGTCTTCGTCGGACCCAGCGGCTGCGGCAAGTCCACGCTGCTGCGCATGATCGCGGGCCTGGACGCGCCCAGCACGGGCGAGATCCGCATCGCCGACACCGTGGTCAACGACCTGGCGCCCAAGCAGCGCGAGGTCTCCATGGTGTTCCAGACCTATGCGCTGTACCCGCACATGACGGTGCGCGAGAACATGGGCTTCGGCCTCATGATCGCGGGCACCGCGGCGGATGCGATCGGCAGCAAGGTGGCCGGCGCCGCGCGCATGCTGGGCCTGGACGCCTTGCTGGACCGGCTGCCCAAGCAGCTCTCGGGCGGCCAGCGCCAGCGCGTGGCCATGGGCCGCGCGATGGTGCGCGACCCCAAGGTGTTCCTGTTCGACGAGCCGCTGTCCAACCTCGACGCCAAGCTGCGCGTGCAGATGCGCACCGAGATCCGCGCGCTGCACCAGCGGCTCAAGACGACCTCGATCTATGTCACGCACGACCAGGTGGAGGCCATGACCATGGCCGACCGCATCGTGGTGCTGCGCGACGGCAAGGTCGAGCAGGTCGGCACGCCGGTGGAGCTGTACGACCGGCCCCGCAATGCCTTCGTGGCGACCTTCATCGGCTCGCCGGCCATGAACCTGCTGCCCGCCACGGTGCAGGGCGGCAGCGCCGGCACGCCGGGCGGCGCGGTGCTGCTGCCGGCGCTGGCGCAGCACATGGAAGGCCGCAGGGTGCTGCTGGGCCTGCGGCCCGAGCATCTGAAGGTGCAGGGGGCCGGCACGCCGGGCATCGCCTGCGAGGTCAAGGTGGTGGAGTTCAGCGGCGCGGACACCTTGCTCGCTTGCGAAATGCAGGGCCAGCCGCTGCAGGCCCTGGTGCACGACCGTCTGCTTGTCAGGCCCGGCGACGCGATCAGCCTGGCGATTGCGCCGGAGCACGTGCATGTGTTCGATGCGCAGACGCAGCAGCGTCTGGGCTAGCAGCGGCCCGGCGCTGCGGAGCCGGCGTCGCTCCAGAGCGCGTGTGCCCCTCGCGCGGTTCTCCTGAGCCCACGGCCCTGCGCCCAGCGGCGCAGGGCGCCCCTGGGCACGAAGCCAGGGGTGGCCGAAGCGTCGTTGAGCCGCGGCAGGGCGAGCGCATGGGCGCACGGGCCCGCTGCGTCCGCACCGTCTTGTGGATGTACTGCCGCTTGCCTACCTTTCGGTACGGCACGATGGACGGGTGACAGTCAGGCTGGCCCATGCTGCGCGTCAGCTCGTTCATCACCTGCGTGCGTTCGAGCCAGGAATTGAGCAGGCCCAGGAACTCCTGCGCGCCGGGGTGCTGCGCGTTTCACGGACGGCACGCTTCGAACCGATCGCCCTCTACCTCCGCATGCATGGGTCGATGTCGAAGCAGGCTGCCGCGTCCCGCGTGTCCTGCAGGTGCAGGTCATGCGCCCAGGCATCTGCCCAGTCCTCCCAGGGATGCGAGGACGCATGGCTGCGCAGGTAGGCCATGGCCCAGGCAGGTGCCGGTCGTCGCGGTGGTGCCGCTGCAGGGCTTGGCAGCCCCAGGGTTGGCAACTGCACCACCAGGCGGCGCTTGGCGGTCTGCAGTTGCAGCCCTGGTGCTGCCCGGCCGGCCGCGACACGTCCAACATGCTTCAGGCGGAACGACAGGCACAGTGCCGGCTCTGCGGCTGCGTCGTCGTCGAGCGGCCCGTCGACCCGCACCATCCGGTTGCACGCGGCCGCGCTCAGCCGGTGGGCACAGCACCGGTACGCGGTGCCGGAGTTGTCTGCCACGTTGCGCCAGAGCGATGGTTCGGCCCGGGGTACCACGGCCACCTCCGTCAGGTGCTGCGTGGAAAAGCCCAGCTGGCTCCCGCAGACGGCGGATTGCGTGTGGCGAAAGAGCACGGGACGGCCACACTGGCATTGGCAAGCCTTGCTCCGGGCGGGCTTGATGCGCTTGGGCACGGCGGTCCTTTCACGAAGGGCTCCAACAGGCCGCAGCGGATGCCCGCTGCGGCGTCTCCGATGGTGGGCTGGCCTGCGGCGCACGGCACTGCGACAGTGGCGAAGTCGGATCGTGGGACACCACGGCCTCCGCAAGCCCGGGTCGTAGGCAACGGCCCACGACTACATGGGCCCGCTTCTGGCGGACTGCGGCATCCGGCCTGCGTAAAGTGCTGGCACCGCAACCCGCTGCTGCAAAGTGGCTTAACCCAGAGGAAATGACCATGAATTCTGATCAAGTCAAGGGCGCCCTGAAGGACGCTGCAGGCAAGGTGCAAGAGAAGGTCGGCGAAGTGACCGGCAGTCGCGAACACGAAGCCAAGGGCATTGCCAAGCAGGTGGAAGGCAAGACCCAAAAGAGCATTGGCGACACCAAGGAAGCAGTCAAGGACGCGGTCAACAAGCCGTGAGCCCTGTCGTCGTTCTGACGCCTGTGAGAAAAGCGGCCGAGGCCGCTTTTTCTTTGGCCATCTGAACTGACACCCGGCGCTTTGCCGGAATGCCTTGGCCTGTGCTCTTGCACGCGTTCCAACGGCAGACCCATGCTCACGACTCGGCAACCGGCATGCGCCTACCTTCGTCGGCAAGTTGTGCTCGATGGACGTTGGCAATACCGCGTGGAGACATCGATCGTCAGGCGGGCGCGTTCAGCCTGGCCGCACCATGGCTGCAGCGGGGCCGGTGCGCTGCCTGGCGCCACCGTGTAGGCGCATACCGCTTCCCATGCCCCGCCCGTGGGAAGCACCGCCGGGGCTGGCACACTCGGTGCAAGACGCCTGGAGCCTTCCGGCCGCTTTCGCCCATGCTCCGACGCAAGACCCTCAAGAACCTCACAAGGCTGTTCACCAGCAGCCTGCAGCCCCTGATGCCGGGCCAGCCGCGACGTGCCCGCAAGGCCGCAGCCAAGACTGCCGCCAAGGCAACGCCTGCCACGAAGACGGCCCGCATGCGTGCCAAGGCGCCGGCCGTGCCGCCTCAGCCAGGGGCGGGACGCTGGGTCTTGGGCGTGGCGCTGGCAGCGGCAGGCCGGCGGCGGTTTCGGCTGTTCCTTCCAGCCGGCCGCGTGGCAGGCCAGCGCATGCCGCTGGTCGTGATGCTGCATGGCTGCGACCAAAACGCCACGGGATTTGCGGCCAGCACGCGCATGCATGTGCTGGCGGCGCGCGCCGGCTTCGCCGTGCTGTACCCGGAGCAAGAGCGCCTCGCGAACGCGCACCGCTGCTGGAACTGGCACGAGACGCGCAACGGCCGCGCTTTCAGCGAAGCGGCTTTGATCGTGCAGGCGATCGAGCAGGTGTGCACCCTGCATGGCGCCGACCGCAGCCGCGTGGCCATCGCCGGCTTGTCCGCCGGTGCCGGCATGGCAGCGCTGGTCGCGGCGCGCTACCCCGACCGCTTCCGCGCGGTGGCCATGCATTCGGGTGTGCCGCCCGGCACGGCAGACTCCACCCTGTCGGCCCTGGCGGCCATGTCGGGCCGCGGCGCGACCGACGCGCTGGCCGTCACGCCAGAGGACATGGCCGCGCACTGGCCGGCACTGCTTGTGATCCAGGGCGGCCGGGACCGCGTGGTCGCGCCGCGCAACGGCATGGCGGCCGTGCAGGCCTGGGCGCAGGCCGCCGGCGCGGGGCCTGCTGCGCCGCGTGAAGTCCAGCGCGGCAAGCGTCATCCCATGCGCATCACCGACTTTCGTGCAAACCGGCGCACGGTGGCCACGTTGGTGGAGGTGCCGGCCCTGGGCCACGCCTGGAGTGGCGGCGCGGCCTCGCAGGCCTACAGTGACCCCGCAGGACCGGACGCATCACGCATGGTCTGGGCATTCGCGCAGCGCGCGTTCGCGCACCACGGCTGAGCACCACGCCCTTCTCAGGATTCGCAGAATTCCAGGAAGGCGTCCAGTTCGGTGGACTTGTCGAACACCGCGTCGGCGCCGAGTGCCAGGCACCTGGCACGGATGTCGACGTCGGCGTAGTTCGTGAGCACCACGGCACGCTGGCGTGCGCCGCGCGCCTTGCAGGCCTGCAGAACGCCCAGACCCGAGCCGTCGCGCAGGAACAGGTCGATGACAGCCAGCTGCCAGCCGTCCGGATGCTCGCGCAGCCATTCGGCGGCGGACTCTTCGGATTCAGCCCAGGCCACCACGCGCATGTCCACGAGCTCCTCCAGCGCCACGATCAGGTTGTCGCGGATCAGGGCGTTGTCTTCGACGAGAAACACCACCAGCGGAGGGACGGGACGGCTCATGGTCCGTATGGTGCGCGTCTGCAGCGGGCCGGGCCGTTGCGTTCGGGCGCAGATGCACGTAGGACAGCGCCGGACAGCACTGCCCGCGTCTCAGCGCAGCGCCAGGGCGTCGGCAATGGCCAGCGCCAGCGCCGCCTGGTCGAACGGCTTGGCGAGGCGCACGACCTGGGGCGGCAGCCCCGCCGGCAGCTCGGCATAGCCCGTGGCCAGCACCACGGCCAGTTGCGCCCGCTCCTGCTGCACGGTGGCGATGAGCTGCGCGCCGGTCATCTGCGGCATCACATGGTCGCTGACGAGCAGCGCGATGGTGGCGTCGGAGCGCAGCAGACGCAAGGCCTCCTCGGCGGAGGCCGCCGGCAGCACGGTGTGGCCGAGGTCTTCCAGCAGTGCCACCGTGTTGGTGAGGACGAGAGGGTCGTCGTCCACCGCCAGCACGCGCAGCGCGGCTCCCGTGGAAGGCGGGGCAACCGCACGTGGAGAGGCGGCAACGGCCACGTCCTGCTCGGCCACGGGCAGCCACAGCGTGGCCGTGGTGCCTTGGCCGGGCTGACTCTGCAGCGTGAAGCCTCCGCCGGACTGGCCCGCCAGGCCATGGACCATGGCCAGCCCCAGGCCGGTCCCTTTGCCCGCCCCTTTGGTCGTGAAGAAGGGCTCGGTCGCACGCGCAAGCGTGGCGGCATCCATGCCGCTGCCGGTGTCGGCCACGGCCAGCCGCACGTAGCGGCCCGGTGCGACGGCACCGGCTTCGGCTACGGCCTCGAGCTGCGCGCTCAGCTGCAGTTGCCCACCGGTGGGCATGGCATCGCGCGCGTTGACGGCCAGGTTGAGCAGCGCCAGCTCGAGCTGGTTCGCGTCCACCCGCACGGGGGGCAGGTCCGGCGTGAATGCGGTCTGCACCTGCACGCTGCTGCCCAGCGTGCGCTTGAGCATTTCGGCCATGCCTTGGACCAGCGCCGGCAGGTGCACCACGGTGGGGTTGAGGTCCTGGCGTCGCGCGAACGCCAGCATGCGCTGGGTCAGTGCCGCGCCGCGGCGTGCGCCGTCGAGCGCGTTGTCGATCAGGCCGACCAGCTTGGGATCGTCCGGCAGGCGGCGCCTGGCCAGGCTCAGGCTGGACATCACCACCATCAGCAGGTTGTTGAAGTCGTGCGCAACGCCGCCGGTGAGCTGGCCGATGGCGTCCAGCTTCTGGGACTGGAACAGGGCCTCGCGCGCCTGCTCGAGCGCCTGCTGGGCCGCACGCTGGGCCGTCACGTCGCGCGTGATCTTCGCGAAGCCGATGATGCGGCCGTCGTCGTCGCGGATGGCATCGATCACCACGTTGGCGCGGAACTGGCTGCCGTCCTTGCGCACACGCCAGCCTTCGGCCTCGAAGCGGCCCTCGCGCGCGGCGGTTTCCAGGGCCGCGGCCGGTTCGCCGCGCGCGCGTTCCTCGGCACGGTAAAAGCGCGAGAAATGCGTGCCCACGACCTCCACGGCGCTGTAGCCCTTGATGCGCTGCGCACCGGCATTCCAGCTGGCGACCACGCCCTGCGGGTCGAGCATGTAGATGGCGTAGTCGGTCACGCCCTGCACGAGCATCCGGAACTGGGCCTCGCTGCGGCGCAGGGTCTCCTCAGCGGCGCGGCGCTCGGTCAGGTCGCGCGTGACCTTGGCATAGCCAACGATGGCGCGGTCCTCGCCACGGATCGGCTCGATCACCGCCAACGCCCAGAAGCGGCTGCCGTCCCTGCGCACGCGCCAGCCCTCGGCTTCGAAGCGGCCCAGCGTGGCCGCTGCCACCAGCGCACGCGCCGGCAGGCCGGCGAGTCGGTCCGCTTCGGTGTAGAAGCTGGAGAAGTTCTGGCCCAGGATCTGCGCGGGCGTGTAGCCCTTGAGCCGCTGCGCTCCCGGATTCCAGCTCACCACCGCGCCTTCGGTGTCGAGCATGTAGATCGCGTAGTCGGTGACGGACTCCACCAGCAGGCGATAGCGCGACTCGTCGTCGAGCCGCGACAACGGGAATGGGGATGGCGCTGGCAAGGGAGGCGTGGGTGGCAAGGTGGCGGGACTATAGCCACGCCACGCCGCACAGGTGTTGGCCGCGCGACAAAACGCGGCCGCGTCCGACAGGCGGGCCAGCATGGCACTGGCTTCTACAGCGCCATCGAGATGCGTTCGATGTCCGCACGCCCGGTCCATGGAGCGGACACGCGCGGCGGTGCGCACGGGAGCATCGGGTGCATCCACGCATGCCTCCCTGGGCTGGCGCGGTCGGCGTCGCCGCTGCGCGCCCTCGACCAGCATCAAGTGGCCGCGCCCAAGGCCCCCCGCTTGGACAAAGGGACAGCCGCTGCCGCGCAGACGGCCTCTGCCAGAACGCTACGAGCCAGGATGGGTCATTGCAGACGTTGGACCTGGTTGTCGAACCTGGAGCTCGCGTCAAAGTTGTCCGGCCGCAGAATGCTGGATCCTGCCAGACCCGGAATTGGGCGGCATTCGGTGCAGAGGGTGAGGTTCAC
Organism: uncultured Pseudorhodoferax sp.; assembly: GCA_913776795.1. The sequence goes on from CAJYRH010000285.1 coordinate 7,039, forward strand.
TCCGAACCGCCCCGGGGCAGTTCACCGACCACAAGCCTGTACTTCCAACAACAGTTCACCCAGGCATCCTGGAAGCGTGCCACCGCGCCACGCGATCGGACCGGTACTGCCGCGGCTTGCTCGTGATCTCTGCCGCGACACCCATGGGGCCGGCTGCGAACAGGCGTGCATCCATGGTCCTGAGCTCCCTCGACACGCGGGGACGAAACCCCATGTGCGCGATCACGTCGCGTTCCGGATCGAGTCCGGGTGCTATCTCGATCAGCTCGAGGCCCGACCCGGTGTTCTCAAACACGGCGCGTTCGGTGACGAATATCGCGCGCTGGCCCCGCGCATAAGCAAGCTTGGCGTTGTAGCAGATCTGTTCGATCTTCGGGACGAACTTGCGATGCTGGCCTTCGGTTCGAATGGTGGTGCGCCCGCCTTCGTAGGAAACATCGAGACCGCCAGCGGTCAGCGTCCCGTTGAAGACCATGGTCTTCGCGTTCTGACTGATGTTGATGAAGCCACCGACGCCAATGATCTTGTCGCCAAATCGACTCACATTGACATTGCCGTCGGCATCAACCTCCGCAAACGACAGAAATGCGATGTCCAGTCCGCCGCCGTCGTAGAAATCGAACTGGACAGGCGACTCGACGATTGCTGCGTAGTTCTGGCCTCCGCCGGTATCACGGCCCGTCAGGGGCGCGCCACCTACGATGCCCTGCTCGTTGGTCAACGTCACCGCCTCGAGCACGCCTTCTTCCGCTGCGACCGTGCTGAGGCCGGTGGACACGCCGGCGCCGAGATTGCAGATCGCACCGGGATATAGCTCCATGGCCGCACGGCGGACGATGACCTTGCGCGGTCCCAGCGGCAATGGCTGGATTCCATGAGCGGGAATGCGCAGCTCGCCGGAATAGCTCGGATCGTAGAGGGTGGCATAGGTCTGTCTCTGCTCCGGCTCGACGACCACAAAATCGACGACGATGCCTGGAATCCTCACTTGCTTTGCCGGGATGCCGCCCTTGCGCGCAAGCTGTTTGACTTGCACGACAACGACCCCGCCAAGCCGCCGTGTGGCCTGCGCCATGGCCAGCATTTCGCCGTACACGGCTTCCTGCTCCATCGAAACATTGCCATCCTCGTCCGCGGTCGTTCCTCTGAGAAAGGCCACGTTGACTGGGACCGGCTTGAACCAGAGCCATTCCTCGCCGCCCAGCTCGACGACCTCAACGTACCGCAGTGGTGTTCTCGGACTTTGGCGCGCACCGAGCTGACGGGGATCCACAAAGGTATGCAGCCCTGTCTTGGTGATCGTCCCTGGACGGCCTGCTGCCATGTCGCGCATCAGTTGCGCCATGACGCCTTGAGGAAACGTGTACGCATCGATCTGGTTCGCTGCGGCCATCCTGACCAGGCCGGGCGAGTCGACCAGCGCGCTCGTGATGGCCGTAGCGACAAGACCTTCCTTGGCCAGATGGCTGGCACCCAGCAGCGCCCGATCTCCGATGCCCGTGACGCTGACCGAAGTCAGGCCGCGTGGTCGCTGCTCCTTTTCAAACCGACGCCCGACGGCCGCAAGCAGTGCCTCCGGGACGGCATGCCCTCCACCGGAACCGCCAATCAAAACGGCATCTCCGTCCTGAAGCAGCGCAGCTGCTTCATCGGCTGTGATCAGCTCCATGCAATGACTCCAGTTGCGTTCGTCAGACGGCTCAAAAGTCCAGCCATTTCATCACGTGGTGACCGACCGAGACGGTGGCACCTCGCTGGTTTTTGACTTCGCACAGCCCGATGGTCCTGCGCCTTGCTTGCTCAACTTGCGCAATCCGGTAGGACACCGTGAGGGTGTCTCCAAAAAACACGGGCTCGATGAACCTGATGCGGTCGTAACCAACAGAGACGGCATATCCGGGATAACCACGGCTCGTCGCCTTGTCCACCATCATGGTGGAGGCCGTGGACATGAAGCCCACCATCAGCGCACCATGGGCGATGCGCTGCCCATACTGCGATTTCTTCATGAAGGCGTCACTGACGTGGTTGCGTGCCAGATCGCCAGTCAAACCAGCGAACGTGTAAACGTCCGACTCACCGACCGTCTTTTCGAAGACGACCACATCGGAGGATTCAATAAATTCGTTCATAGATCGTGTGTGAGGAAATCTGAACCAATTACTTGGTGATCTGCAGCATGGGCACGAGTCGCTTGTACCGCTCGTCGTCTTGCTTGAGGAATTCGGCGAAGTCTTCCCTGTTCTCCAGCATCCGGCCCATGAACTGCTTGTCGAGCATCGCCTGATAGCCTGGGTCAGCATTGATTTTCACCAGCATCGCGCCCAGCTTGCCGACCACGTCGTCCGGCGTTGCCTTTGGAACTGCCAGTCCACGCCAAGTACTCATCACGAGGTCGATGTTGCGCTCACGGAAGGTCGGCACGTTCTCGAACCCCTTGGCGCGTTCTTTGGACATCACGGCCAGCAACCGAACCTTTCCTGCCTGCACGAACGAATTGACTTCGGTGGGGCTGATCACAACGGCGTCGACCTGGTCGCCCATCAGCGCATTGATGGTCGGTCCCGAGCCGAGGTACGGAATGTGGTTGAACTTGAGCCCCAGTTTCTCCTCGATCGCGGCGGCACATACGTGGTAGATCGAACCCGCGCCCGAGTTGGCCACGTTGATTTTGCTCGGGTTGGCTTTGGCGAATGCGGTGAAGGACTCGAGCGACGTGAACTGCGACTTGGTCTGCACAGCGACAGTGCACGGATCCTCGTTGAAGCGGCCGATCGGTCTGAAGTCGCGGTACGAAACCTTCCCGATGCCCAAGTGCTGCGTGATCAACAGTTCGGGCGAGATCATGGTGACCTTATAACCATCCGGCTTGGCATTGGCCCCCTCGGCAAAGCCGATGGTGCCTGTCGCGCCGGGCTTGTTGATCACGATCATCGGCTGGGGCATGGCCCTGCTAGCGGAATCCGCAAGGCCTCGGCCAACCGCATCACTACCGCCACCGGCGGAAAATGCGACCACCAACTCGATTGGCTTGGACGGAAAATCCTGTGCGTGCGCCGCGGTCAGTGCTGCTGTGACCCACAGCAGAGCCATGTATTTCGATTTAACTCCATTTTTCATGCTATCTCCTCTTTTGAATTTACGAAATAGTGGTTGCAATCGACAAGAAATGGACATCACTCCAGCAAACCTTTTTCGATTCGAGCGTCATTGGCGACCCATTTCAGAATATGCTGGGCAACCGCCACCAATTCGCCACGGTCAGTGGTGACCTTCACATCTGCAGTGGAGCGCCGCTTCTGCAAATCAATTTTCGACACTGTATATTCCACGGTGATGGTGTCGCCCAGATAAACAGGACCGATAAAACGGATCTTGTCGTACCCCAGCGAAACAGGCGTTTCCGAGGCGTCAGGGCGCCGCGAGCGGTCTGCCACTGCGGTAGAGGTCGTTGACATAAAGCCGACCAGAAGCGCGCCGTGGGCAATGCGCTTGCCATATGCTGACTTCCTCATCTCGGCCTCATTCACATGATTGGCAGAGAAGTCGCCTGTCAGACCTGCAAACTGGTAGACGTCGTATTCCCCGATGGTCTTGCTGAAGGCAGCCGTCTCGCCGATCTGCACATAGAATTCTTCCATTCGATTCCTCCAGATAAACAGCAATGAACGGCCGCGTGAGGTACTACCATGCACTGTGGAAGTACGCCGGCCGCGAATCGACGGGTCACAGTCCCTCGCCATTCAATGCGAGATCGAGCCGATTCGCGCGAAAGAGGCGTGGGTCCATAGTCTTTACGTCGGATGCGATGCGGGGTCTGAATCCCATCTGTTGAATGACGTCGCGCTCAAGGTCCAGGCCAGGCGCAACTTCTGTGAGGACGAGTCCTTCCTCATCGAGACTGAACACCGCACGCTCGGTGATATAGGTCACCGGCAGCTTCCACCGCACGGCATAGGCACCGCTGAAGGAGATTTGCTCAACGCTCGGTACAAACTTCGCGAGGCTTGCTTCCCGGACCACCTGAAGTCCCGATTCCAGATAACGCAACTCCTGCGGACCGGCCTTCAGCGTCCCGACGAAGACGACACGCTTCGCGCCTTGGGAGATATTGACGAACCCGCCGATTCCGGGAATGCGGCCATTGAACTTGCTCACGTTGACGTTGCCCTGCGGATCCACCTGCGCAAAGGACAGCACCGCGATATCCAACCCACCTCCGTTGTACCAATCGAACTGGTAGCCGGCATCGATCATGGCCATCTGGTTGCGCGCAAGTCCAAAGTCGTCGCCCGACGCCGCGACGCCACCAATCTGGCCCTGCTCCAGTGTGAGGACTACCTCGTCACCTTGGCCCTCCTCGGCCAACACCGATGCCACGCCGTCGGGCATGCCGAAACCAAGGTTCACGACATCGCCCGTTCTCAGCTCCATCGCCGCGCGGCGGGCGATGATCTTGCGCTCGTTGAATGGGAGCAATGGAAGCTCGGAACTTGCGACACGGGCAGAACCGGTGAGGCTGGGATCACGTTCCGTCCGAAACGACAAGCGCTGGTCCGGCGCCACGACAACGGCATCGACCAACACACCAGGCACCTTGACGATGCGTGGATCCAACGTGCCGCAAGGCACTACCCGACGAACCTGTGCCAGTACGATTCCGCCCGAGTTCTTCGCGGCTTGTGCTGACGACAAAGTCTCCGCGTAAAGTCCCTCGTCTTCCATCGTGATGTTGCCAAACTCGTCGGCGCTGCTGCCACGGATAATGGCTACATGGACGGGGAAAGCCGGGTAGAACAAATACTCCCGCCCCTTGATAGTCATCAGCTCGACCAATTCGTCTTGGGCTTTGGCGTTCAGCCGTCCACCACTGATGCGCGGATCGACAAACGTACCGAGCCCCACATGCGTGATGACTCCGGGAGCGTGGCCTGCGATGGCCCGCGTCAGGTGCGACAGAACGCCCTGAGGCAGGCAGTAAGCTTCGATCTGCTCCGAGGTGGCGAGCTTTTGCATGGCTGGGCACCAGTTCCAGTGCCCTCCGATCGACCGCCGGATCAGGCCTGGATGCGCGAGCAGGTCTAGTCCGCCCCCGCGTGCATTTCCCATTCCGCTTGGATGCACTGTCGTCAAGCCAGATGGCGCGCCATGCGCCAGATAGCGCTGCTCCAAAGCCTTGAGAATGAGCCCGGGCTCGTTCACGCCTCCTCCGGAGCCATCAACCAAGACTGTTGCGCCGTCGCGGATCAGTGCCACGGCCTCTTCGGCACTTCTGACCTTGGTCATGTCTGCCCACTCGGTGTGGCCGCCCCGAGTCCGAAGAATTCGGCCATCAGTTCAAAGACCGCGTCATACATCTGCGCGCCTGTCAGCACCTTGCATCCCCTTGCCATCGCAGCCTCCAGCAATGGCGAGATCGCCGGAGCGGTGATCACGTCGCCGACGAACATCGACGGGCTCAGCCGATCGACAAGAACCGGCGAAGGGTCGTCTGGCTTCATGCCCATGGGGGTAGCATTCACGACGATCTGCATGCCGTGCGGATCTCGACTTCCCAATTGGACGAGAGCACCGCCAGCGCCGGACAGCAGATCGACCAAAGTGCGTGCGCGTTCCGGATGCTCGTCATGGATATAGAGCTGTGACACGCCGGAAAGAGCCAATGACGAGGCGATGGCAGATCCTGCCCCTCCGGCCCCCACCAACAATGCCGTGGATCCGGCAAGGGTGCAGCCCTCACGTTGCAGGGCTGCGACGTAACCCAGGCCATCGACCATGTCGCCATGCCAGCTTCCATCGGCAAGGCGGCGCATGACGTTCGCGGCGCGCAGCAGGCTCGAAGTCTTCGACGTGCTGTCGCATTGCCTGAAGCCCGCGAACTTGTGCGGGACTGTCAGGACCACTCCGTCGACATTGCGCGTCTTCTTCAGCGCGGAAAGCGTCGCATCGATGCTCTGCGCATCGACATGGAGGGGCAGGAGGACAGCGTCGGTGCCGCGCTGCTCGAACAGGCTGTTGAAGGCCTCGGGCGACTTCACCTGGGCGATCGGATCGCCGATGATGAAGTACAGACGTGAACTGCCGTTGATCTTCATGCGCTTGCACCTGGCTGAACAGCCTTGCTGCCTGGAAACAAGGCCTCCGGCAAGGACGCCGACCGGCGATTCAGATTCCAGTTCAGGACGTCGTAGTCGATCAGTCCATGAATGCGAAACGGGTCTAGCTCCAACACCTCCAACAGTTCTTCCCGGGTGTGTGTCTGCGCGAGGATCACGCCCCCATCCCGCGGGGTCCTCGGACCCGACAGCAGAAAGCACCCGCGGCGGTATTGCACATCGAGGAACGCCTGGTGTTCGACCATCAAGGAGTCGATGTCGGCCGGGCCTTTGAGGTAGCGGCTGATGACGAGGTAGTACATGCTCAGGCCGTCGCTTTCTCGGGAACGCCCACGACCCGCCGATCGATCAGCGATTCGATCTCGTCGATGCCATAGCCAAGCTCTCCGAGAATTTCCCGCGATTGCGCGCCAAGCTTTTGGGGCGGCAGATGGACTGGGGGAACCTGGTTGTTGTAGCGAATTGGATGTGACAGCACCCGCACGCTCGTTCCTGCACTAGGCAGGGTCGTCTCGATGAGATGCTTGTTGTGCAGTACCTGTGGATCCTGCGCCATCATGGCGTAGTCATTCACACGGGTATGCCAGATTTGCGCGGCCTCCAGTCGGGCCATCAAGTCGGCCATCTGGAACTTCGCGCATTGCGCCTCGACAAGCGCAGAGATCTCGCGCGTCTTGACGAACAATTCGTCATCGCGAAAGTTTGCGAGCTCAGGACACTCCAGTGCTTCGGCCAGTTTTGCCGGAGTGGCCAACGAGATGGCCACGCATCCATCTGTCGCGGGGAAAAGCCCATAGCCACCCGGAGCGGTCCAGCCGGCTGAACTGCCTGGCTGGCGGATCGACGCAGGCCGCACACCGTTGAGAAAGCTGGTGATGCCTTCGGCCTGCAGGTCCAGCGCGGCGCCGAGCAGACTGACATCGACCCGGCAGCCTTCCTTGCTCTGCACGCGACCAAGGAGCGCCGCCATGATTCCGAGCGCAAACAAAGCCGCACCGTGATGGTCGACCACTGAGATGCCTACAGCACGCGACTCGTCGGGCTCGCGGCCCGTAATGGCAGCGATCCCCGACATCGCCTGCAATAGCAGGTCCTGGCCAGGGCGGTCCTTGTAAGGACCGTCGGACCCATAACCTGTAGCAGCGGCGAAGACCAGCGAAGGATTGAGCTTCTTCACCTCGTCGTAGCCCAGCCCCAGCCTGTCCATGACGCCTGGGCGGAAGTTTTCTGTCAGGACATCGGCCCTCTTGATGAGCTTACGCGCGATGTCCTTGCCGGCGTCGCTCTTCAGATCCAGCGCCAAGCTTCGTTTGTTTCGGTTGGCAAACGCGAACGTCAGGGAGTCGCCGTCGACGAAATTGTTACGAGCACTCCAATTGCGTTGGAAGGCGCCGTCGAGGGATTCGACTGCAATCACATCGGCACCCAGGTCGCCCAGGATCTGGACGCCGAGCGGCCCCATCACGAAGTGATTGAAGCTGACAACTCGGATACCGCTGAGAAAATTCATAAGAAGCTCTGAAATTGGAGGAGTGCTTGGTTGATCGCGTGCCGAGGCGAGCAGAGCTCACATCCGTGTGAAACGAGGTGAGCGCTTCTCGGCATAGGCACGCGTCGCCTCGGCGCGATCGGCCGTGGCAAAAATGGCGGCTGTCGCCGTTCGCTCAAATGCAAGTCCCGCGGACAAAGGCATCTCGAACGCCTGAAGCACCGCTTGCTTGGCTCGCATGACGGCCAGCGGCGACTTGGCGGCGATCAAAGATGCCAAGTGAGTGGCGCGCGGCAAAAGGGCGTCGGCGCGCGTGACCTCGCTCGCCAGCCCGACGCGGACGGCTTCGGCGGCAGTCAGGCTTTCACCCGTCAGAATCATCTGCATCGCCACGGTCTTACTGCATGTGCGCGGCAGCCGCTGCGTGCCACCATCGCCCGGAAACGCGCCCAGATTGATCTCGGGCAGGCCAAAGGTGGCGTCTTCAGATGCCAACACGATGTCGGAGGCCAGGGCCAGTTCGAGCCCCCCGCCCAAAGCAAGACCATTGACTGCTGACAACAGTGGTTTGGAGAATGACGAGACGGCGCACTGTGCAGCAAGCCGACTCGGGTTTTCGTACGCAGCAATGCCAGCACTCAGATCCGCGATGTCCGCGCCCGCACAGAATGCGCGCCCCGCCCCTGTGAGAATCACACACCTGACGTCGCCATCTGCTTCGGCACCCATCAACGCAGCGTGAAGCGCACGCAGCAAAGCCAGGTTCAGCGCATTGAGCTTGCCCGGTCTGTTCAGACGCAGCACCTGCACGCCAGGGGCCGGTGAGTGAGTGACCAGAATGGTCTCCTCCGTTTGAGCAGAAGTGGTCATGGACGATGCCTCAGTGGCTCAGCACCGGTTCTGGGCGATCGCCTGCCGGGCCCTCGGCGTCACGAGGTGTGTGGACCGGGGAGAAGAATTCCACGCTGCCCTCGTCGGCTCAGTTGACCTTGACCTTCGGTGCGAGCGCCTTGAACAGCGTCGCCGTCTTTTCCATGCTGGCCGCGAACTCCGGACCATCCGCGTAACTGAAGTTCATGGACTGCGCGGCGATCCGAGCCTTCAGCGCGGGATCCTTGCTGGCTGCATCCAGCGCCTCTCTCAGCTTTTGCACCACCTGCTCGGGCGTTCCTTTGACGACGCCAATGCCTCGGAAGATCGGCACCACAAGACCGAGGCCACGCTCGGACAACGTCGGGACAGCGTCGAAGGCTGGAACCCGCTTCTGGGACATCATGCCCAGCACCTTCAGCTTGCCGGCAGCAATGTGCTGGGTCATTTCTGCAGGGGAAATGGTGGTGGCGTCGATTTGCCCCGCCAGCAACGCAAGGATCGTGGGAGTCGACCCGGTATAGGGCACATGCAAGACATTGGTGCCGATCTTCTCTTCCAATGCCAGGGCCGCCAGGTGGTAAGTGGCACCAGGCCCGGAATTTCCCACCCGAACTTCACCAGGACGTGCCTTGACCGCGGCAACGAACTCCTCGACAGACTTCCAAGGGGCGTCAGCGCGCACGGTGATGCCGGCGGCATCCTCGGTGACCTGACCGAGAAGTACGAAGTTCTCATAGGAGATCTTGCCGATCCCGAGGCTCGAAAGGTAGGTGATTTCCGGGGTCAGGACGCAGATCTTGTAGCCATCGGCCTTCGAAGCAGCAACGTCGGCAAAGCCGATGCTGCCGCTGGCACCCGTCTTGTTCGTCACGAAGACAGGTTGATTGAGAGACTTCTGAAGTGCCTCGGCGATCGCACGGCCCACGACATCGGTGCCACCTCCTGCCGGATAAGGCACCACGACTTCAACGCGTTGTGTTGGATAGCTCTGGGCATGAGCCGTCGGGACGCCGAGCGCCGCGATGGAAATGCCGGCGCACAACGCTGTGCGGCGAGTGACAAGCGACTTGGACATGCTGTTCCGGTTTCTGTGAGGGATTGGTGGTGGGTGCGCTCAGGCCGTCAGCAAGCCGGCCTGCAACAGCGCGCGACGGATGCGCTCCTTCTCCGCATTGCCCAACGGCATGAGCGGGGGACGCACGGTGGCGCTGGGCAGTTTGCCCAGCATCACGAGCGCCTCCTTCATACGGTTGTGCATGTCGACCCACGGAGCGCTGTAGAACACCGAGGCAAGGGGATAGATGCGCTCGTTGACCGCTCGGGCTCGCTCCAGGTCGTTCTGCTCGAAAGCCTCCAGCATCTCGGCCTGCAGACCTGCGATCACGCTGCCGGCGCCTGACAGCAGGCCCTTGCATCCCAGCGCAAGAGAGGAGAACAGCCATGCGCTGTGCGTGGACAGCACGTGGACAGGCCGCGGCCGCCCCTGCAGCATACGAATGTGATGCTCGTGCAATTGCGGATCGGCGCACCAGTCCTTGATGGCCACAATCGACGGGATTTCGTCGCAGAGCTTGGTGAGCAACTCCCTGCGGTATCCCTGGCCAGCCGCAAGCGGATACTGGAACAGGACGATCGGCAGAGACGACGCATCGGCGATGTGCTTGAAGTGGCCGACCACCATCTCGTCGCGCTGGCCAGCCGTCAGCAGCGATGGCGGGAACACCAGAAGTGCTGAGGCACCTTCGCGTTCCGACATCTTCGCCAGACGTTTCGCCTCCAGCGTGCTTTCGGTGTGAACGCCTGCGACAAGTGGGACCGAGGCGCCGACCGTCTCGGCTGACAAAGCCATCACGCGACTTTGCTCGTCGAAGGTGCAAGATGCCACTTCGGACGCATGCCCATTGACGGTGATGGCGGTGACACCCTTTGTGCCAGCAAGGTCCAGCAAATGTGCGCGCAGCGACGGCTCGTCGATGCTGAAGTCGGGATGAAATGGCAGGAGTGCCGCGGGGATGGAGCCGGAGGGTTTGAAAGGTTGGGGCATCGATAAGCCTTCAGGGAACAAGTTTTTGCAGAATTTCGCCGCCCGAGAAAACGATTACAATCGAGTTCAGTTTGTAGTGCGGGAGGCAGTGATCACTTCGTCAACACCAGCCAGCTTGCTGAAACAGGTTGCGATGCTCGCGGCGTGCTCGACAGCGACGGTTTCGCGGGTCATCAACACGCCCGACACCGTGCGCGCCGACCTGCGTGAACGCGTGCAAAAGGCCATCGCCGTGCTGGACTACACGCCCAACAGCGCGGCCCGTTCGCTCAGGTCGCGTCGCACGCGCCTGATTGCCGCGGTCGTGCCCACGTTGGACCATGCAATCTTTATCCACGTGTTGCGCGGTCTTGAGGCAGAAATGAAGGGAAGCGGATATTCGCTGATCGTTTCGACCTCGGAGTTCGATCTGGTGCGCGAGTTCGAACAAGCGCAACTTCTGCTTGAACGCGGCGCGGAAGCTCTGGTACTGGTGGGTCAGCTCCACCACCATCGGTTGCTGAGCCTGATCGAGCGCAAGCGCATCATGGCCATCACAACCTATTCGTATCCCAGCGCCACGCCGCCTGTTCTGTCCACGGTGGGATTTGACAATGCCAAAGCTGCACGGCTTGCTGCCGAGCACCTCCTCCGGCTGGGACATCGCTCGGTCGGCATCATTTCCGGGATGCGACGCGACAACGATCGCGTTCAGTTGCGCATTGCTGGTTTTTGCGACGCGATGGCGAATGCAGGTCATCCTGTACGTCCTGACCAGATCATGGAGTCGGCCTACAGCATCAATGACGGTCAAGCCTCCATCGAGCGTCTGTTGGCGCACCCAAAGCCGCCCACGGCCGTATTCTGCGTAAGCGACATTCTCGCGTTCGGCGTGCTGTCCGGATGCGTGAAGAGAGGCATCAAGGTTCCGGAACAGCTCTCCGTCGTAGGATTCGACAATCTTGACTTCACGGCGCATCTTCAGCCACCACTGACGACCGTTGAGGTTCCTGGGGAGGAAATGGGCCGGTACGCCGCACGCTTCCTTCTGTCGCGACTGAATGGACAACCAGAACTCTCCGAGGTCTTTGAGATGCCTACCCGCTTGGTCAAGCGGTGCTCGACCAAACCGGTCGCCAGCGATGCGCTGAACCATGTGTGAGTCTTCGATCTCCGTCTGGTGAAAAGCCACGCGGTCCGATCCCCTGTTTCGGCGCAGCGGCTCTGTGCGCCGACGCCGAAACCTTCCGCGCAGGCACGCACTCTCGAGGAACCCAGGCATCGCGCCAAACGCAGAAAGCAGAGTCATCTTTCCAGAGATTTGTAATCGTTTACTGTGACTGCAATGTAATCGTTTTCTTGAAGTTGGGCCTCAGGGTTAACCCGAGACGGCTTTGAGTCACTGACGTCCTGCAAAACGGTGCAGGCATTCGGCCCAGGCGCCCGGGCCAGCCGCGCTGCGTCGCCGAGTTGTTCCGCTGTGAGCGGGACTGAGTCCGAGCAGGAGGGCACACGCAGGCCTACCTGCTGCCAAGGGACTGACAGCGAAGCGCACCCAGCGAAACTGGCGAGATCCCAGTGTTCATGCGGGCCGCGGAGGTTTCGCACGGCTTGCGACCACAGCGACAGCTTGTCGCCACCGACGCCGGTGCACTGGCCGGTGACGTTCGCCGCTTGGCGGGATGCCAGGAACACGAGCAGTGGCGCGACATCCTCTGGCAAGCCCAGTCCCGGGCCCTGGCGCAGCGATGGGTGAAGGGGCTCGCCGCGTGCGGCCGCTTCGGCGAAGGG
>CAJYRH010000286.1 GCA_913776795.1 uncultured Pseudorhodoferax sp.
CGCGCAGCATGCCGTTGGCGTCGAAGCGCTCGCCGCGAATGGCGACGAACAGGTCGCCGGGGGCCAGCGTGCGCGTGTCGCTGTGCACGCGCGCGCAGCGCAGGGCGCCATCGCCATGCAGTTCGCCGCCGGGGATCCAGGCCAGGGCCTGGCGCAGGCTCAGCATGCGGCACCTCCTGCGCGCGGAGCGGGACGGGCGGCCAGCGCGGCCTCGGCCTGCGCCCGGTCGGAGAACGGCAGCCTGGCGCCTGCGATGTCCTGCGTGGTTTCGTGGCCCTTGCCGGCCAGCAGCACCACGTCGGTGGCGGCGGCCTGGGCCAGGGTTTCGGCGATGGCGCGCGCACGGTCGGCCTGCACCTGTGCGCGGGCGCGCTCGGCGAGGCCCGCAAGAATCTGCTCGATGATGCTCTCCGGTGTTTCCTGCCGCGGGTTGTCGCTGGTCACGACCACGCGGTCGGCCGCGCGTTCGGCCACGACACCCATCAGCGGGCGCTTGCCCGCGTCGCGGTTGCCGCCGCAGCCGAACACGCACCAGAGCCGGCCGCCGCGGGCGTCGGCCAGCGGGCGCAGGGCCAGCAGCGCCTGTTCGAGCGCGTCGGGCGTGTGGGCGTAGTCGATGGCCACCAGGGGCTGGCCGTCCAGGGCGATGCGCTCCATGCGGCCCGGCACGGGCAGCAACGCCGTGCAGGCGGCGATGGCATCGTCCAGTGCGAAGCCCAGCGCGCGCAGGGCGCCGATGACGCCCAGCAGGTTGTTGACGTTGTACTGGCCGATCAACGGGGTCGCCAGTCGAATGTGTTGCGCGCCTTCGCGCACGGTGAAGGCCAGGCCGCCGGCCTCGTAGCCGATGTCGGTGGCGGCCAGGCGCGCCGCGCCGCAGGCCGAGACGGTCCACAGGTCCAGCGCGCCGCCGGCCAGTTGGTCGGCCAGGCCGCGGCCGTGCGGATCGTCCACGTTGACGACGGCAGCCTGCAGGCCGGGCCAGGCGAACAGTTCGGCCTTGGCCTGCCAGTAGGCCGCCATGGAGCCGTGGTAGTCCAGGTGGTCCTGCGTGAAGTTCGTGAAGATGGCCAGCCGGATGCGCGTGCCATCGAGCCGGCGCTCGGCGATGCCGATCGAAGATGCCTCGATGGCACAGGCCGACAGGCCGGTGTCCACGAACTGGCGCAGCCGCGCCTGCAGCAGCACCGGGTCGGGCGTGGTCATGCCGGTGGACACCACGGCCGGCGGCACGCCCGTGCCCAGCGTGCCGACCACGGCACAGCCGCGCGGCGTGATCCCGGCCGTCTGCGGCGCCTGGGTGAGCGCCTGCGCCCACCACCAGGCGGTGGAGGTCGTGCCGTTCGTCCCGGTGACGGCCAGCAGGTCCAGCGCCTGCGAGGGCTGCTCGTAATAGGCCGCGGCGATCGGGCCGGAGCCGGCCTTCAGGCCGTCGAAGGCGGCCACCGCGGCGCCGTCGAAGGCGAAGGCCTCGCTGCCCTCGCGCTCGACCAGGCAGGCCACCGCACCCTGGGCCAGCGCCTGCGGCACGAAGCGCCGGCCGTCGGTGGCCGCGCCGGGCCAGGCGATGAAGCCGTCGCCCGGGCCGACCTGGCGGCTGTCGGTGTGCAGCACGCCCGTGACGCGGCCGCGCAGCCAGGCGGCGCAGTCCTGCACGGTGGCGATGCTGGCCAGTGCCGGCATCAGAACGACTCCTCCACGGCGGTCGCGACCACCTGGGGCTTGACGGCCATGTCGGGCTGCACGCCCATCATGCGCAGCGTCTGCTGCACGACCTCGCTGAAGACCGGGGCCGCCACCGTGCCACCGTAGTAGGTGCCGTTGCTCGGCTCGTCGACCATCACGCCGACGATGATGCGCGGCTTGTCGATGGGCGCCATGCCGGTGAACCAGGCGCGGTACTTGCCCACCGCATAGCCCTTGCCGGCCTGCTTGCGCGCCGTGCCTGACTTGCCGCCGACCGAGTAGCCCACCGTCTGCGCCAGCTGGCCGGTGCCGCCGGGGCCGGCCGCCATCTGCAGCATGTGGCGCACGGCGGCCGCGTTCTTGGCCGAGAACACCTGCGTGCCGACGGCCGGCTCGCTGTGCTTGAGCATGGTGACGGGGATGACGGAACCGTCGTGCGCGAAGGCCGTGTACGACTGCACCATCTGGAACAGGGAGGCCGACAGGCCGTAGCCGTAGGCCATGGTGGCCTGCTCGACCGGCTTCCAGCTCTTCCAGGGACGCAGCCGGCCCGTGACCGCACCGGGGAACTGCACCTGCGGCTTCTGCCCGTAGCCCAGCGCCGTGAAGGTGTCCCACATCTCGTGCGGTGTCATCTTCTGTGCGATCTTGAGCGCGCCCACGTTCGACGACTTCTGGATCACGCCCTCCACCGTCAGCGTGCCGTAGTTGTGCGTGTCGCTGATCGTGAAGCCGCCCAGCTGGAAGCGGCCGGGACCGGTCTCGATGGTGGTCTGCGGCGTGACGCGACCAGCCTCCAGCGCCATCGCGGCCGTGATGGGCTTCATGGTCGAGCCAGGCTCGAAGGTGTCGGTGATGGCGCGGTTGCGCAGCTGCTCGCCGGTCAGGTTGCGGCGCTGGTCGGGCACGTAACTGGGGTAGTTGGCCAGGGCCAGCACCTCGCCCGTGACGGCGTCCAGCACCACCACGCTGCCGGCCTTGGCCTTGTGCTGGGCCACGGCGTCGCGCAGCTTCTGGTAGGCGAAGAACTGCACCTTACTGTCGATCGAGAGCTGGATGTCACGCCCGTCCACGGGCGGCACCTCGTCGCCGATGTCCTCGACGACGCGGCCGAGCCGGTCCTTGATCACACGGCGCGAGCCGGCCTTGCCCAGCAGCTCGTGCTGGAAGGCCAGCTCCACGCCCTCCTGGCCCTGGTCTTCCACGTTGGTGAAGCCGACCACGTGGGCCGAGGACTCGCCCTCGGGGTAGTGGCGCTTGTACTCCGGCCGCTCGTGCACGCCACTGATCTTCAGCGCCATGATCTGCTGGGCGATCGGTGCATCGACCTGGCGGCGCAGCCAGACGAAGGTCTTGTCCTCGTCCTCCAGGCGCTTGTTGAGGTCGGCGATCGGCATGTCGAGCAGCTTGGCCAGCTGGCG
>CAJYRH010000287.1 GCA_913776795.1 uncultured Pseudorhodoferax sp.
CGGCCATTCCTTCGGCGCGTGGACGCCCGTGCACCGCCAGCGCGCCCTCACCGGGCCGGCCATGCAGGCCCTGGAGCAGGCGGGCCTGGCCGAACGCGCGCGCGACGACGTGATGGCCCTGGCCCACGGCGAGCACCGCCAGCTCGAGCTGGCCATGGCCCTGGCCATGCAGCCGCGCCTGCTGCTGCTGGACGAACCGCTGGCCGGCATGAGCCAGGGGGAGTCGGCGCGCATGGTCGACCTGTTGCAGGGCCTCAAGGGCCGCTACACCATGCTGCTGGTGGAGCACGACATGCAGGCCGTGTTCAGCCTCGCCGACCGCGTGAGCGTGCTGGTCTATGGCCGCGCGATCGCCTGCGGCACGCCGGCCGAGGTGCAGTCCGATCCGGCGGTCCGCCAGGCCTACCTCGGAGACGACTGATGGCACTGTTGCAAATCCAGGGCCTGCAGGCCGGCTATGGTGCCAGCCGCGTGCTGCACGGCATCGACCTCGCGGTGGGCGACGGCCGCATCGTCACGCTGCTGGGCAAGAACGGCATGGGCAAGACCACCACGCTGAAGAGCGTGATGGCCCTGCTGCCCAAGCAGGCCGGCAGCGTGCATTTCGCCGGCCGCGACATCACGCGCATGGCCGCCTTCGAGGCCGCGCGCCTGGGGCTGGGCTGGGTGCCCGAGGGGCGCCAGGTCTTCTCAACGCTCACGGTGCAGGAGAACCTCGTCGCCACGGCCGCCAACCGGCATGGCGCGGCGCCGCCGTTCACGCTGGAGCGCATCTACGACTTCTTCCCGCGGCTGGCCGAGCGTGCGGGCAACCTGGGCAACCAGCTGTCGGGCGGCGAGCAGCAGATGCTGGCCATCGGCCGCGCCCTGATGACCAACCCCCGCCTGCTGATCCTGGACGAGGCCACCGAGGGCCTCGCGCCCCTCGTGCGCGCCGAGATCTGGCGCGTGCTGGGTGCACTGCGCACCACCGGCATGGCCATGCTGGTGGTGGACAAGAATCTCGGCGCGCTGACGGAATTGGCCGACCAGCATGTGGTCCTGGAAAAAGGCCGCGTGGTCTGGCAGGGCGACAGCGCCGCGCTGCGGGCCGACCGTGCCACCGTGCAAGGGCATCTGGGCATTTGAGGCGCGTGATCACATTGGCGCATACAACATTAGCGTCATAGGTTTGATTGGCTGTTTATGATCACAAACAGCACCATCAACCCGCGCGCCACCATGTTCAGCAGCAGCATCTCCACCGACCGCATCGCCCAGCTCACGGCCCGCGAGCGCGCGCGCTTCGCCGCCGCGCGCCCACGCAGCGCCGCGCTCGCCGCACGCAGTGCCGAACACCTGCTGTTCGGCGTGCCGCTGCACTGGATGAGCGACTGGGGCACGCCGTTCGCGCTGCACGTGGCCGCGGCCCGCGGCGCGCAGCTGACCGATGTGGACGGCCACCAGCTCGCGGACTTCTGCCTGGGCGACACCGGTGCCATGTTCGGCCACTCCCCGGCCCCGGTGGTCGCGGCCCTGCAGGCCCAGGCCGCGCGCGGCATGACGGCCATGCTGGCCGGCGAGGACGCCGCCGCCGTTGGCGAACTGCTGGCCACACGCTTCGGCCTGCCGCGCTGGCAGTTCGCGATGACGGCCACCGACGCCAACCGCTTCGTACTGCGCTGGCTGCGCGCCGTCACCGGCCGCCAGGTGCTGCTGGTGTTCAACGGCTGCTACCACGGCACGGTGGACGACGTGTTCGTCGACCTCGTGGAGGGCCGGCCGGTGCAGCGCCCGAGCCTGCTCGGCCAGGTGCACGACCTCACGCAGACCACGCGGGTGGTCGAGTTCAATGACCTGGCCGCGCTGGAGGCGGCATTGGCCCCGGGCGACGTGGCCTGCGTGTTGGCCGAACCGGTCATGACGAACATCGGCATGGTGCTGCCCGACCCCGGCTTCTGGCCCGCGGCGGCGGACCTGGTCCGCCGCCATGGCAGCCTGCTGGTGCTGGACGAGACCCACACCATCAGCTCGGGCCCCGGCGGCTATGCACGCGCGCACGGCCTGGCACCCGATGCGCTGGTGGTGGGCAAACCGCTGGGCGGCGGCATGCCCTGTGCCGCCTATGGCTTCACCGCCGAACTCGCAGCCCGGTGCGAGGCGGCCAAGCGCGCCGCGCCGCCCGGCCACTCGGGCATCGGCACCACGCTGACGGCCAACCTGCTGGCCATGACCGCCATGCGCGCCACGCTGTCCACGCTGATGACGGACGCCGTCTACCACCCCATGCTGGCCCTGGCCGGCGAATTGGCCGATGGCCTGCGCGCGGCCATCGCGCGCCACGGCCTGCCCTGGTGCGTGAGCCAGGTCGGTGCGCGCGCCGAGTTCCAGTTCTGCGCCCGGCCGCCGCGCAACGGCAGCCAGGCCGCGGCCGCGATGGACGACGCGCTGGAGCACCTGCTGCACCTGGCCCTGCTCAACCGCGGCGTGCTCATCACGCCCTTCCACAACATGATGCTGGTCTGTCCCGACACCACGGCAGCCGATGTCGAACGCTTGGTCCAGGCATTTGACGCCGTGCTCGCCGAACTCACCCAAGCCTGACGATGCCCCCTGAGCCAGCCGCCCCTTCCGCCACCCAGCAGGACACCGTCTATGCGCAGTTGCGCCAGTGGATCACGGTCGGCCGCTTCCAGCCCGGCGAGCGCCTCAAGATCCGCGATCTCGCCGAGCGCCTGGGCTGCGGCCTGATGCCCGTGCGGGCGGCGCTGCAGCGGCTCGCGGCCGAAGGCGCGCTGCGCAACGTGCCCAACGCCGGCGTGGTCGTGCCCAAGCTTTCGCCGGCGGAGTTCGACGACCTGGTGCAGATGCGCATGCTGCTCGAGGGCGAAGCCGCCGAACGCGGTGCGCTGCGCATCGACGAGCCCGGGCGTGCCTTGCTGGTCGCCTTGGGCG
>CAJYRH010000288.1 GCA_913776795.1 uncultured Pseudorhodoferax sp.
CCGCTGATCCTGACCGGCCTGGCCGCCACGGTGGCCTTCAAGGCCAGGCTGTTCAACATCGGTGCCGAGGGCCAGCTCTACGCGGGCGCGATAGCCGCCGCTGCCGTCGGCGGCATGCACGGCGGCACCGGGCTGGAGTGGCCCGTCTGGCTGCTGTTCCCCCTCATGATGCTGGCCGCGGCAGCGGCCGGCGCCCTGCTGCTGCTGGGCCCGGCGCTCATGAAAAACAAGCTGGGCGTGGACGAGGTCGTCACCACGCTGCTGTTCAACTTCATCATGCTGCTGGCCGTCGGCGCGCTGCTCGACGGCCCGATGAAGGACCCGCTGGCCATGGGCTGGCCGCAGAGCGTGGCGCTGCAGCCCGACCTGGAACTGGCCAAACTCGTCGCGCAGACACGGGTGCACACCGGCCTGCTCTGGGGTGGGGTGCTGGCCGTGCTGGTCTGGGCCATCTTCCGCTACACGGTGCTGGGCTTCGACATCCGCGCGCTGGGCGCCAACCCGCGCGCGGCGGCCTTCGCGGGTGTGCCGGTCACGCGGACCGTGGTGCTCACCGCCCTGCTCTCGGGCGCATTGGCCGGGCTGGCCGGCGCCATCGAGGTGGCCGGACGCACCAGCTACGTGACGCTGGACATGTCGCCCAACTACGGCTACGCGGGCATCGTGATCGCCATGCTGGCCGGGCTGCACCCGCTGGGCGTGGTCGCCTCCGCGGTGTTCGTGGCCGGCGTGCTGGTCGGTGCCGACAGCATGAGCCGGGCCGTGGGCGTGCCGACCTACATCGCCGACGTGATCGTCGCCACCGCGCTGCTGGCGGTGCTGGTGGCGACGCTGCTCACGCAGTACAGGGTGCGCAGATGAGCGAAATCCTGGACATCCTGGCCAACGGCGCCTTCTGGGTGGCGGTGCTGCGCATCGCCTCGCCGCTGATCCTGGGCACGCTGGGCGTGCTGCTGTGCGAGCGCGCCGGCGTGCTGAACCTGGGCATCGAGGGGATCATGGTCGCGGGTGCCTTCGCCGGCTGGCTGGCCGTGTACGCGGGCTGGCCGCTGTGGATCGGCGTGGCGGTCGCTGCACTCACGGGCGTGGTCTTCGGCCTGCTGCACGCCTTCCTGACGGTGGGCCTGGCGCTGTCGCAGCACGTTTCCGGCCTGGGCATCACCATGCTGGCCACCGCGCTGTCGTACTACGGCTACCGGGTGAGCTTTCCGAAGGTTTCGACGCCGCCGACCGTGACGCCGTTCCAGGCCATGGACTGGCTGCCCGTGCCGGTGCTGAACGCGCAGACGCCGCTCACGCTGCTGGCCCTGCTGCTGGTGCCGCTGATCGCCTACATCCTCTACCGCACGCCGGCCGGACTCGCGCTGCGCATGGTCGGCGAGAACCCGCAGGCCGCCGAAGGCCAGGGCCTGTCGGTCGCGCGCACGCGCACGGCCGCCATCGTGGCGGGCTCGGCGCTGATGGGCGTGGCCGGCAGCTTCCTCACGCTGTCGGCCTTCAACGCCTTCTTCTTCAACATGGTCAACGGCCGCGGCTGGATCTGCGTGGCGCTGGTGGTGTTCGCCTCCTGGCGGCCCGGCAAGGCACTGCTGGGCGCGCTGCTGTTCGCGTTCTTCGATGCGCTGCAGCTGCGGCTGCAGCAGTCGGGCGACGCCGTGCTGCCCTACCAGCTGTACCTGATGCTGCCGTACGTGCTGTCCATCGTGGCGCTGGTCGTGGTCGCGCGCAGGGCCGCCTACCCGCAGGCGCTCATGAAGCCTTACCGCAAGGGCGAGCGGTAGGTTTCCTGCGTCGCGGGCGTTCAGATGCCCATGTAGGCGGCGCGCACCCGCGTGTCGCTGGCCAGCACGCTGCTGGGGGCGGCGAACGCGACCCGGCCGGTCTCGATCACCACGCCGCGGTGCGCCAGCTCGAAGGCCGTCAGCACATCCTGCTCGACCAGCAGGATGGTCAGCCCCGTGCGGTTGATCTCCAGCAGCGACTCCGACAGCTTCTCCACCGCGCGCGGGGCCAGGCCCAGCGACAGCTCGTCGATCATCAGCAAGGTCGGCCGCGACATGAGCCCGCGCCCGATCGCGCACATCTGCTGCTCGCCGCCCGACATGGTGGTCGCATCCTGCTGCTGGCGCTGGTGCAGGATGGGGAACAGCGCATAGACCCAGTCCAGGTCGCGCAGGACATCGGCCCGCGCGTCGGTGCGCAGATGGGCGCCCAGCAGCAGGTTGTCGCGCACCGACAGGCCGCGAAACAACCGCCGGCCTTCCGGCACCTGGGCGATGCCGGCGCGCAGCACGGCCTCGGGCGTGGCGCCGGCCAGTTCCTGTCCTGCGAAGTGCACGCTGCCGGTGCGCGCCTTCACGAGGCCGGACACCGTGCGCAGCAGCGTGGTCTTGCCTGCGCCGTTGGAGCCGACCACACAGGCGATCTCGCCCGCGTTGACGGACATGTCCACGCCCCACAGGACCTGCACGTCGCCGTATCCGGCCTGCAGGCCGGCGATGCGCAGCAGCTCCGCCGGTTGCTGCGCCGGGCTGTGCACGAATGCGCGGGTGTCGTTCATGCGGTCTGCATCCTTTCGGCGTACTTGGTTCCGAGGTAGGCCTCGATCACCCTGGCGTCCTGCGCCACGGCACGCGGCTCGCCACGCGCGATCAGCTCGCCGTGGTGCAGCACCAGCAGGTCGTCGCACAGCGAGAACACGACCTTCATGAGGTGCTCGATCAGCAGCACCGTCACGCCGCGCGCCGCGATCGCCCGGATCAGCGCGATGGCATCGACGATCTCGGCGCTGTTCAGGCCCGCATTGACCTCGTCCAGCAGCAGCAGGCGCGGCCGCATGGCCAGCGACTTCGCCAGCTCCAGCCGCTTGCGCGACGGCAGCGTCAGCGCCGCGGCAGGACGGTCGGCCTGGGCCTGCAGGCCCACGAAGCGCAGGTGTTCGGCCGCCTGCTCGCGCGCTTCGCGCCGGTCGCGCGCACCGCCTGCGAACAGCGCCCCTGCCGCCACGTTCTCCAGCACGCTCATCTGCGCGAACGGCTGCACGATCTGGAAGGTGCGCGACAGTCCCCGCCGTGCGGACTGGAACGGCCGCTGCCCGCTCACGTCGCGGCCTTCGAACTGCAGGCTGCCCGCGTCCGCCCGGTGCACGCCCGTGACGAGGTTGACCAGCGTGGTCTTGCCCGCGCCGTTCGGCCCGATCAGGCCGACGATGCGGCCGGGCGCCAGGTCGAAGCTGACCCCGTTGACGGCAGCCACCCCGCCGAAGCGCTTGGTCAGGCCCTGCACCCGCAGCAGTGGCGCGCTCATGCTGCCCCCTCCGGTCCGGCCGGTGGTGTGCGCGCCGGTCGGCGTTGCCGCAGGCGCCCGAGCAGACCGCCCGGCAGGAAGAACACCAAGAGGACCACCACGATGCCGAGCGCGGCCTGGTTGTAGTCGAGAAACCGCGCCCACACGACCTGCTCGATCACCACGAAGCTGGTCGCGCCGAGCACGGGCCCGAGCACCGTGCCCGGCCCGCCCAGCAGCACCATGACCGGCACCTTCAGCGTGGTCAGGATGTTGAACGCATCGGTCGGCGCGATGTAGGCGACCCAGGAGGCCGAGATCGCGCCCACGGTGCCGCAGAGCAGCGCCGACAGCGCGAAGCCGGCCGTCTTGGTGCGCACCACGTCCACACCCACCATGTCGGCGGCATCCTCGTTCTGCTGGATGCACTGCAGGCCGAAACCCAGGCGGCCACGGTCGACCAGCACCGTCATCGCGAAGGCCAGCACCATCACGGCCAGCATGGCGTACAGGAAGACCATCCCTGCGAAGGCCGGGCCGCCGGCCAGGATGGGCAGGTTCAGGCCCTCGCCGCCGCCGGTCAGGCCGGCCCACGAAGAGGCCACCAGACGCAGCACCTCGACGATGGCGATCGAGCCGACGGCGAAGTAGTGCCCCTTCATGCGCAGCAGGCCGTAGCCCAGCAACGCTGCGAACAGGCCGGTGACCAGCGTCGCCAGCACCCACGCCAGCACCATGGGCACGCCGGCGTTCTGCAGCAGTGCGCCCGCGTAGGAGCCCAGGCCGACGAAGGCCGCCGTGGCGAACGAGGGGTAGCCGGCGTAGCCGCCGATGATGTTCCACGACAGTGCCAGCGCGCAGTACATGCACACGAAGGTGGCCTGCTGCACCAGGTGGTTGTCGCCGGCCAGCGGCAGGGCCGCCAGCGCGGCCGCGAACAATGCGAACGGGACGATGCTGCGCTTCATTCGTAACCCCTGCGTCCCAGCAGGCCGGTGGGCCTGGTCATCAACAGGCCCAGCATCAGCAGGAAGCCGACCAGCACGGCGTTCTGCGGACCGAACCAATGGCCGGCGAACGATTCCACGAGCCCCAGCACCAGGCCGCCGACCAGCGCCCCGGGCACCGTGCCCAGCCCGCCGATCACGCAGACCACGAAGGCCTTGCCCAGCAG
>CAJYRH010000289.1 GCA_913776795.1 uncultured Pseudorhodoferax sp.
CGTACTGGGGGTGTCATTGCACGATCCGGCGCAACCCGGTTGGCGGCAGGCGGAGCAGGTGATCCTGGACTACCTGGCGCGCCATCCGCTTGCGGCCGATTCTGAGCAGGGCATCGCGCAGTGGTGGCTGGGGGCCGCCGGCGTGCTCGTCACGGCGCAAGAACTGCAGCAGGCGCTCGCCGCGCTGCAGCAACAGGGCCGCATCGAGCGGGTGCCGCTGCCCGACCACGGCGCGATCTACCGGGCAGCGCGCCCCCCGTCCGCCACGCATTGAGAGAACCGAAGAACCGAACGACAGCATGGCCAACATCCAGGCGATCCACTCGCTGGGGCAGTCCCTCGTGACCTACCTGCGCAACACCTACCCGGCCGAGGTGGCGGGCCAGGCCATGCCCGCGTGCGCGTTCGCGCTGCTTTCCTCCGGCGAACTGGCCGGGCCGCCGGAAGACGGCACGCGGCTCACGCTGTACGTCTACCGGCTGACCATCAACGAGCACCAGCGCCAGGCCCGGCCCGACCGCATGTCGGCCGAGCAGCAGGCGCCCCTTGGCATGGACCTGCACTTCCTGCTGACTGCCTGGGCCGGAACCGCGCAGGACGAGCTGCTGACCATGGCCTGGGCCATGCGCCAGCTCTACCAGCACCCCATCCTGGACGCTTCTGCGCTGTCGCCGGAGGCTGGTTGGGGGCCGGACGAGGTGGTGCAGATCATCCCGTCCGAGCTGTCCACCGAGGACATGATGCGGATCTGGGACGCGCTGGAGCCGTCCTACCGGCTGTCGGTCTCCTACATCGCGCGCCGCGTGCGGCTGGACCCGGAACGGCTGCTCGACGCCGCGCCCGCGGTCGCGACACGCTTCGTCCATGGCACGGCCGTGCCTGCGGGGGCGCAGCCGTGAGCACCGCGCCGAGCCGCCCCAGTCAAGCGCGGGTCCGCCTGGGCGGGCCACGGGCGGCAGGCCGTGAGGTGCACCCATGACCGCCCTGCTGCTGCGCGAACTGGAACGCGTGGAAACGCGCGTGCTGGGCGCCGTGCGCTGCGTCGACGCCACGACGCGCGTGCAGATCGACACACCGCTGCAGCTGCAGCTGACCGGCGGCACGCTGCGGCGCAACCGCAGCGGCCTGTATGTGGTGGTGCGGGCCGAGGCGCTGGCCGCGCACGAGGCCGCCTTCGCGCTGCCGCCGGCTGCCCCTGCCCTGGGCAGCGTGCGGCTGCCGCTCAGCGTGCAGGACCCACTGGGCCGCTACCTGCCGCGCCGCGCCACGCTGGCGCTTCCGCGCGACCCCATCGCCGGCCAGCCAGACGACCTGTTCACGCCGGTCGAGCTCGCGCTCTACCCCGCTGCCGCGGCGCCCACCGGCGCCAACTGGGCACTGCTGCGCGCGAGCCTGCACGCGCAGCCCGGCGGCGACGCACTGGGGGGGGCGCTGCTGCTGGTGCGCGCCGGTGGCCGCGTGCTGGCCCGCGGCATGACCGACTGGCGCGGCGAGGCGCTGGTGCCGGTGCCCGGCGTGCCCGTCACGACCTGGTCCGAAGACGCCGATGCCGTGGTCGTCGACGAAGTCGCGGCACAGCTGCAGTGGGTGTTCGACCCCGCCGCCGGCCTGCGCACGCCGCTGTCCCTGGTGCAGGCCGGCCGCGCACCCGCCGCGTTGCCGCTGGTCGACCCCGAGCAGCTCGAATCGCGCGCCGCCACGCTGCCGAACGACACGCAGGCCGTGGCGCTCGCAGCGGGGCGCAGCCTGTCCCTGTCCCTTGTGCTCGCTGTGCCATGAAGGCTGCGCGAGTGATGCGTCACGGCGTTCCCCGCCTTCATGAAAGGAGTTAGGCCATGCCCGAATACCTGGCACCCGGCGTCTACGTGGAAGAGACCAGCTTCCGCGCGAAATCC
This sequence comes from uncultured Pseudorhodoferax sp., assembly GCA_913776795.1. The sequence goes on from CAJYRH010000289.1 coordinate 1,896, forward strand.
ATCGAGGGCGTGGGCACCAGCACCACGGCCTTCGTCGGGCCCACGCGGCGCGGCCCGGTGGGCGGCGTGCCCGAGATGGTCACCAGCCTGACCGATTTCGAGCACATCTACGGCGGCCTGGACAACCTGGCGCTGGCCGACGTGACCGACGCCGCGCGCCGGCTCAACTACGTCGCCCATGCCGTGCGCGCCTACTTCGACAACGGTGGCTCGCGGCTGTATGTGGCGCGCACCGTCAACGGGGCGCAGTTCGCCAATGGCGTGCTGCTGGCCGGGGCCGACGCGGCCGGCGCCTCCATCCGTGCGCGTTTTCCGGGGGCGTCCTCCAACGGGCGCGTGCTGTTTCGCGTGGCGCAGCGCCCGGCCACGCTTCGCACCATGGCCACCGCGCCAGCCGGCAGCATGCTGGCCATCACGGTCGGGGGCACCGAGGCGCTCTACCAGGGCAGCGGCGCCAGCTGGGCGCTGGCCAACGCCACCGCACTGGACCTGGCGGGCCTGGGACCGAACGACGTGCCCGGCGGCGCGGGCGCCACGGCCGCGCTGCTCACGCTGGCGCTGGACGTGGTCGACGCCGATGGCGGCGCCCAGACCTGGGAGGACCTGGGGCTGGCGCGCGCCCACCCGCGCTGGCTGGGCACGGTGCTTGCGCTGAACCCCGGCAGCCGTGCCGAGGCATTGAACAACCTGGTCATGGCCGACATCGGCGCCGACGTGGACGCCTTCGCGTTGCTGGCCGCCGTGCGCGCGCTGCCGGCCGTGCCGGGCGACACCGAGGGCCGCCGGCAACTTGCGCTGGCCGGCGGCAGCGACGGCAACGCGCCCACGCTGGGCGCCGAGACCACGCCCGGCAGCTATGCCGCCGCGCTGGCCCTGCTCTCCGGCCTGGAGGACGTGTCGATCGTCGCCGCGCCCGGCAGCAGCGCCTACGCCGAAGGCCCCGCCGTGCAGAACGCGTTGATCGCGCATGCCGAGCGCCGCCGCGCCTACCGCATCGCCGTGCTCGACTGCGCGCCGAACCAGACGCCCGGCGACATGCGCACCGCGCGCGGCCGCGTGGACTCGCGCCATGCCGCGCTCTACTACCCATGGGTGGTGGTGGCCAACCCGCTGGCGCGGCCCGGGCGCGAGGACATCCCGCGCGAGATCGCGCTGCCGCCCTCGGGCTTCGTCACCGGCATCTACGCGCGCAACGACGTGCAGCGCGGCGTGCACAAGGCACCGGCCAACGAGGTCGTGACGGGCGCCCTGCGCTTCGAGCTCGACATCAACTTCGCGCAGCAGGAACTGCTGAACCCGCTGGGCGTGAACTGCCTGCGCTACCTCTCCGGACGCGGCTACCGGGTCTGGGGTGCGCGGCTCGTCTCCAGCGACCCGGAGTGGAAGTACGTGTCCGACCGCCGCTACTTCAACTACCTGGAATCGTCGATCGACCGCGGCACGCAGTGGGCGGTGTTCGAGCCCAATGGCGAACGTCTGTGGGCCAACGTGCGCCAGACGATCTCCGATTTCCTCTACAACGAGTGGCGCAACGGCGCGCTGTTGGGCAGCACGTCCGAGCAGGCCTACTTCGTGCGCTGCGACCGCAGCGTCATGACCCAGAACGACCTGGACAACGGCCGCCTGGTCTGCCTGATCGGCGTGGCCATCATCAAGCCGGCCGAGTTCGTGATCTTCCGCATCGGCCA
>CAJYRH010000290.1 GCA_913776795.1 uncultured Pseudorhodoferax sp.
AGGCGCAGCTCCATCGGCGTCGGCCGCACGAAGGGCTCGGCCTCCTTGCGTTGGGCGTCCAGCTTGCGCTGGGTGTTCTGCTGGGTCCACTCAAAGCCCTGGCCCAGGTAGAGCAGGTCCTTGCCGACCGGCAGGCGAGACGGTGCGACACGCGTGATCCGCGTGAATTTGAGGCCGCGCTGGTAGCGCACGATGCGCAGCGCCTGGCGCAGCCGATGCCAGCCGAAGGCGATGGCCAGCGCCGCGCAGACCAGGCCCAGCAGCGGCGGCATCATCAGCGCCCAGGGTGCGACCAACGCGATCAGGGCAATGGACCACGCGACCGTCGTGCTCCACAGCTCGATCGGCGGGCGCAGGTTCGCTTCCAGGATGGTGTTGCCGCTCACGGCCGGACCTCCGTCGTGGCCTGCTCGGTCGGCGCAGAATGCGGCAGGATCTGGCGCGCCATGCCGTCCGTGCCGATCAGCAGCGGGTAGACCCCGGCGCCGGCCTCGCGCAGGCGGGCCTCAAGCCACGGGCCCTCCTGCGGCAGAAATTCGAGGTTGGGCACCACGGCCTGCGCCATGCGGATGTGCTGCGGCGCCAGGGCTTGTACGACCAGGACCTTGGCATGCATGGCGGCCAGCTGGTCCTGGTGCATCAGCAGCCAGGCCAGCGAGTGCCGGTCGATGCCGATCAGCACCATGGGCTGCGTCAACCAACGTGGATCGAGGACCTGGATCTCCTGCGCAAGCGCAGCCTGTCGTAGGCGCGTGAGAATGGGGAAGCGCTGCCCGGGCTTCACGTTCCCTTCGCCATCGGGCTGGGTGTTCACCAGGCCGGACATGTAGGGTGCAACAGGAACCGACTGGCCGCTGTCGTAGATCTGCTCCAGCGACTGGGTCGCAGGGATGTCGGCGTGGCACGCCACGACATAGGACAGCAACGAGGTCAGGATGACCCGCTGGGCGGTGCGGCGCACTTCAACCACGCGATGCTCCCGCATCCGCATGCTCGCGCGCGATCACATCGAGGCGCTGGCCCTGCGCCGCCAAACGTCTCGTGACCGAGGCGGCGTAGCGCGCCGCGCGCTCGATCCGCTCGAACGTGTCCATGGAACCTGTGTGGTACAGGCCGATGGCGGTGCGCCAGTTCCCAGTGGTGCGCCAGTGGCTCGCGAGGATGGCGGCACCGACATCCAGGTTCGCGTAGGGATCGAGTGCCTGCTCCACGGTGAGAAGCTTGTCGCGGTGCCATCCCCAGTTGACCTGCATCGGACCGCAGTCGACGTTGGTGATGCCCGCGGCGAGGTGCTGACGCATCGCGCTGCGCGCCTGGTCGACATCAAGGTGCCGTTCGCCACGGCCCCGCACGCACAGCGACCATGGGTAGGGCACTGCCGTGCGGCCGAAGTTGATCTGCGACTCTTGCAGCGCGACCGCGTAGAGCAGCCAGGCCGCGATGCCATGGCGATGCGCCGCGTCCACATACGCTGCGGGCGGCTGGGCCGGCGTTGCAGATCCTCGCGGTGCCGGCGCGCGGGAAGTTGTCGGCGTTTGAAGCATCGAGGCCGATGCCTTCGGCAGCAGCAGCCTCGTCTGCTCGCGCGGGTAGATCGTCCAGGCCTGGGCAGGATCGGCATGCGCGCGTCCGACGAGCGCTGCGGCGCCGAGGGCGAAGGCGCCGCGCAGCACCGCGCGCCGATCTGCAGGGACGTGCATGTCGCCGGCCATCGTCAACGCGGCTGACGGCCTGGGCCGGTCAGGGTGGATGCGCCCGGTTGCACGAGCGATGGCGCAAAGCGCGCACGCGATGAGGTGCCCGTGCTGCCGGCCTCGATGATCTGGGTACGTGGCACGTTGGCCATGTCGGCCGTACCAATCGGTGCCGCGACCCGCGCAAGCCCCTCGTAGCCCACCATGGGCGTGCTGCCTGCGAGGCGGGACACGGCTGCCTGGAAGGCGTTGCCGAAGGCGATCGTGCGCTGCACGTCGGCATAGAAGGCCTTGGCGAACATCTCCGCGTAGCGCTGCCGCTCGGCGTCGTTGCGCGCATGGATGCCCAGGGCCTCGATGGGCGAGATGCCGGGCACGGAGAACGCGGCGCGCGGCCCCTGCAGCAGGAGCTTGGCGCGGGCCATCTCCTCGTCCGAGAGGCCCCAGATCTCCGCCTCGATGCGGTCGGTCGTCCCGAGTTGCGTGCTCGCCTGCGTGGCGGCCCGCCCCTGAGTGTTGGCGACCTCGGTCTGCGTGCGGACCTGAGCGTGCAGGGCGCTGGTGGACACCAGGGCAGCCAGGACGATCCCGCGGGCGCGGGGGCGGGTGAGCGCGCGGGTGCGAGCGTGGGTGTGAAGGGCCATCACTCGCCGTCCTGGAGCGTGAGCTTGAACGGCTTGCCGTCCGCCATGAAGGTGGCTTCGCCGCGGGCGCGGCTGGCCTCCAACAGCGAGATGCCGTTGTACGAGTCGCCGGGACGCATCACCCGGGTGCGCTTGTCGCCAGGCAGGCCTGTGCCCACGATCACGGATGGCACACCACCCCAGCTGTCCACTGCGAGAAGGCGACCGGCAAGCTTTGGCGCGGCGGGCTCTGGCGCCGCGGGGGCGCTGGCCACGGGGCGGGAGGTAGGACGCGCGCGGGGCGCCGAGCGCTGGGCTGTCAGCCTGGCGGCCGTGGCAGCGAACGCGGACTGCTGACCCTCCAGACGGGCCAGCTGCTCGCGAAGCTCCTGCACCAAGGTCTCGACAGTCTGCAGGCGCTGCTGGAGCGCGGGATCGGCACCAGCAGTCTCGGGCGGCTGGCCCGCACCACCTGTGTCCGGTTCTGTTTCGGTACCTGTGCTCTGCGGCCGGCCAGCCGGGGAGATCTGTCCCAGGAGATTGCCGTCCTCACCAGAAGTTGGCTGCGCAGCTGCGGCCGGCTCCGGTGGCAGAGCAGGGCCGGCGGGCTCCGCGCGGGGCGCCACGTCTGCAACGGGCGGAAGGCCCGCTGTCAGTGGTGATTCAGATGCTGCTGCGGCTTTCGGCGTGCCCGCGCTCCGGGTGTACTTGTAGCCGGCAAACGCCAGTGCAGCAATCACTGCGATGCAAAGCACGAAGACCCGGCCACGGCTGCCCTGCTGAGCCCCGGGCGCAGTGGCTGCCCGCGGCCCCGACTGGGGGAGCACATGGCCATCAGCTCGGCGTGCTCCAGGAATGCGGTGGCGAGCGCGCTCGTCGGCTTCGTCCTGCTCCAGTTGCTCGCGTTCTTGCGCTTCCTGCTGCGCGCGCAGGACACGTTGGCGATCGTCCTGTCCGTACTGTTCCTGCGCGCCGCCGCGGTCGTTGGTGATGCTGTCGTCCTGCATGGCCGTTTACTCGGTGGTGGCTTGCACAGCAGGGGCCTCGGCGGCGAGCGCCTGGGCCTGGTCCAGCGTCGGCTGCACGGCGGTGACCGGTTCCGGTGGGGCTGGCTGGGTGAACCAGACGGTGCGCCGGTACCGGTCGCTGTGCCAGTCCCAGGCCGGGCCGGTCAGCGTCTCCAGGACGGCCATGAGCCGGTAGGCGCCGAGCTGCCGCTGCGACTCGGGCAGGGGCAGGGCGAGGAACTCGGCCGCCACGCCCGGCTGCTCCATGGCAAGCCGGTAGCCGCTGCGCATCAGGGCGTGCCGCAGGGCATCGCCGACCGTGGTGACGGTCGAGCGAGGAAAGGTCATGGAGACCACCACGGCCAGCGGCTCGGCCAAGTCTTCGGGCGGCTGGGCCTGCGCGGAGGTGTAACGAGCGAGCACCAGGGTGTCGGCGCCGGCCTGCTGTTGTTGCTGCTGCGCGAGCAGGCCTTGGGATGCGAGCACGCCAGCGGCCAGGGCCAGGCCGCGCCATCCATTGAAACCATGCCCGATCGCCATGCGAACTCCCGTTGGTAGAAAAGGGCCCGGCCGGTTGGAGCCAGCCGGGCAAAGTGACGCCAAAGCGCCGCCAGTGCATGCAGTGTTCCGAGGCGAGGGGTCGGCCTCAATCGGAAACCCAGCGCGACGTTTCCTTCGGTTTCCGCTTGACGGTGGTCATGAACTTCAGTACTCGTGCACGCGCTGCGCGAGACGGATTGCGTGCGCGAAATGGCAAACGGGCCACACCGGGGCGGCGTGGCGGACGGGCAATGAAACGGTTACCGGGTTAATGGCCCGATCCAAAGGGCGCACCGACTCCTCGACACTCGTCGTCGGTGCAAAGGGTCTACGGGTAGGGGGAAGGCAACTACGGGCGGATACGGGGCCGCAGGGCCCGGCGCGGGGCGCCTGACCCTTCGGCAACACGTGGAGTGCGACGGCGTCCAGCAAGCCCTGGCGCAGCGTCGAGCCGGCAGCCTCCGCGCCGCGATGCAGCAAGCCGGCAGGCCGTATCAGAAATGGCCTGCCTGGGCAAGCGAGAAGGTCCAGGAACGTTCCGACCGCTGTCGCGCGACACGCGCCGCGACCGTGCATAGAGTGCCCCTCGACATGAGCACCCAGCCAACACCGCGATGGGAATCCCAGATGGAGCCACCAGCGCCACTGAAGGACTACCCGCGCTTCGGGCGCGAGCCGCTGGACCATGCGCACGCGCCCTACGCTATCGTGCTGTTGCTGCAGCGGATCGAAGTGCCTGAATGGGCTCCGACCTTGCTGGCCTGGCTGGGCCGCTACGACGGCCTGGAGGAGCACCTGCACCACGAGGATGACCCGGCCTGTTGCACGCGCGACGTCCTGATGCAGCACGCCATGCAGTGCCCCGCGGCTGCATCGGCCGCCCCTCTGTCCCCCGAGCAGAAGCATGCGCGGATCGAGCTGGTCGTGCAGGACCTGCTGCAGCTGTCGTTCGTCCGGGCCGCGGCCTATTGGGGGCAGCTGATGGGCGAGCGCACGACATGGCACCCGCTGGCCCAGCCATGGATGAGCTTCCTGGAGATCGTGCCCAGCACCGAAGAGCGCGGCGACCGGGACGAGGGCCTGCACGTGTGGACCCGCGAGAACGCTGATGCAGCGCAGTTGAAGGCGACCCGTGCGCTGCTCATGTCTGGTTCGCCACTGCACCAACAGGTCCACCCGCATGGCCGCAGATACGATGGCCGACCACCCCGCTGACGCAGCGGGCAGGCTCAGGCAACTGGGCCAGGCGCTGTTCGGCCGTGTTCGCAAGCAGGTGGCGAGCGTTCTGCCGCGTGCCTCCACCGCGTCCCCCGGCATGCCCGCTGCACCAGCCGCAGCCATGGAGCCGGCGGCGGCACCTGCACCGGCTGAACTGGCTGGCAGCACGCCGGGCTGGCTGCGCGTGTGCGATGCCGGCCAGCTGCTCGACGTGGTCCAGGCCGACAAGGCCTTGAAGGAGATCTACCGCAAGACGCGGTTCTC
>CAJYRH010000291.1 GCA_913776795.1 uncultured Pseudorhodoferax sp.
GGCTGCAACGCGTGCTGCTTGCCACTGCATTGCTGGCCCAGGGCACACCCATGCTCGCGGCCGGCGACGAACTCGGCCACAGCCAGGACGGCAACAACAACCCCTACTGCCAGGACAACGCCACCACCTGGATCGATTGGTCCCGAGCGGACGCCGACCTCACCGCCTTCACCGCCCGCGTGCTGGCCCTGCGCAGGCAGGCACTGCCCTTCGGCGGCCACTGGTACAGCGGCCTGTCCGACCCGCTGGGTCTGCACGACCTGACCTGGCTGCAGTCCGATGGCAGCGCGCTGACCGGCGACGCGTGGCAGGACCCTGATCAGCGGGTGCTCGGCTGCCTGGTCGGCAAGCCCGGCCGCGCCAGGGCGCCGCTGCTGCTCCTTGTCAACGGCAGCCGGGCCGACACCGACTTCCTGCTGCCGGCCGGTGTCTGGCGCTGCTGGCTGGACAGCACCCACCCCCAGGGTCGGTCGCGCTGGTACGACCAGGGCGAACAGGCCTACAAGCTGGCGGCGCTGAGCCTGTCCCTGCTCGCGGCAGAAGGCGCCAACATCAAGCTCGACTGAACCATCCATGCGACTGCCCCGCGCCAGCGGCATCCTGCTGCACCCCACCTCCCTGCCCGGCCCGCACGGCGCCGGCGACCTCGGCCCCGCCGCCTACCACTTCGTCGACTGGCTGGCCGCGGCCGGCCAGAAGCTGTGGCAGATCCTGCCGCTGGGCGGCGTGGGGCCCGGCAACTCGCCCTACATGAGCCCATCGGCATTCGCCGGCAATGTGCTGCTGGTCGACCTGGCAGCGCTGGCGGACCAGGGCTGGCTGCCAGCCGCCGCGCTGGCCCGGCCGCCCGCATTCGACGCGCTGCGCATCGATTTCGCGGCGATGGTGCCCTGGCGCATGGAGCTTCTGGCGCAAGCCGCGCTTGGCTTTGCCAGCGATGCCACGCCGGAGCAGCGCAACGCACACCAGGCCTTTTGCGTCGCGCATGCAGCCTGGCTGGAAGACTACGCACTGTTCATGGCCTTGAGCGAAGCCCACCCCGGCTGCGACTGGGCCGACTGGCCCGCACCGCTGGCGCGCCGCGACCGCGCCGCGCTGGCCGAGGCGGCCGCCCGGCACGCCGGGCGCATGGCCTTCTGGCGCTTCGTGCAATGGCAGTTCTTCGAGCAGTGGCGCCAGCTCAAGGCCTATGCCAACGGCAAGGGCGTGGCCATCGTTGGGGACGCCCCCATCTTCATCGCACCGCAAAGTGCCGAGGTATGGGCGCGCCAGGACCTGTTCGAACTGTCGCCCGACGGCCGGCTGAGCGTGGTGGCCGGTGTGCCGCCCGACTACTTCAGCGCCACCGGCCAGCGCTGGGGCAATCCGCTGTACCGGTGGAGCGCCCATGCAGCGGAGGGCTATGCGTGGTGGACGGCGCGCATCCGCCACACCTTCGCGCTCGTGGACGTGGTGCGCATCGACCATTTCCGCGGCTTCGCGGCCCACTGGGAGATCCCGGCCAGCGAGCCCACGGCCATCCACGGCCGCTGGGTGCCCGGCCCCGGGCCGGCGCTGTTCGAGGCCATTGCCGCGGCCCTGGGCCCGCTGCCCATCATTGCGGAAGACCTGGGCATCATCACGCCCGACGTGGACGCGCTGCGCCGCGGTGCCGACCTGCCCGGCATGCGGGTGCTGCACTTCGCCTTCGACGGCAAGGCCGACAACCCGTACCTGCCGCACCACTACGCGCCCGCCACCGTGGTCTATACGGGCACGCACGACAACGACACCACGCGCGGCTGGTGGGCCACGGCCAGCGCAGCCGAGCGCGTTCAGGCCGCCGCCTACATGGGCCAGGACGCAGACCAAATCGCTCACGCCATCCACTGGGCGCTGATCCGCCTGGCCTGGGCCAGCGTGGCCGACACGGCCATCGCACCGCTGCAGGACGTGCTGGGCCTCGGCACGGAGCACCGCATGAACCTGCCCGGCGAGGGCGAAGGCCACTGGGCCTGGCGCTTCGGCTGGGACATGGTGCGGCCCGAGCATGCCGAGCGGCTGGCAGCGCTCACGCGGCTGTACGGGCGCGGTTGAGGCCCTGAGCGCACGCCAGGCGCCGGCGCCGTCACGCTGCAGCGCTGCACGTTGTGCCTGCGGGCTGCCACATCGAAGGGCGCCTTGTGCTGCTCTGGCTGCGCGAGCCGTCGCGTTCGACTGGGCCGGTTTTTCTGGTTCGACCCTCTTGGCGGTCGGCGCTTGCAGGTTGGCTTGCTGCGCAACTCGCTGGTCCTGCGCTGCTGACGCGCCGCTTCGGCAAGCGCCTGCGAGCGCGTGCACCGACGACAGGGTCTGGGTGGGGCACAGCATCCCGCGAACACGGGATGCGGACCCGACATTCCCACGCCTTGCGGATGCGCAGCCCCAGCCCGGGCGACAGACTCACGCCCATTCCGAATGCAAGGAGACCCTGGATGGCCGCCATGGAGCACCTGCCCGCCTTGTCGCCGACGCTCGACGCCGTGGTCTGGCTGTACCTGCTGACCAATGCCATGCGCGTGTTCACCTACCTGCCGCAGATCCGCGCCGTGTGGCACGACAGCGAGGGTGCGCGCACGCTGTCGCTGCTGACCTGGGGCTCGTGGACGCTGTCTAACCTGTGCGCGCTGGCCTATGCGCTGCTGGTCGCGCGCGACCTGCCGCTGGCCGCGATCTCGGCCATCAACCTGGTCGGCTGCGGCTGCGTGACCGCCATCGCCGCGCAGCGCCGGCTGCAATGGCGCCGGCGGTGCGCCAGGACCGGCACGGCGGCCGTGCAGGCGCCGCGCACTGCGGCGCTCAGGCGTCCTGAAAGCCCTTGGCGCGGAAGGTCAGCACCAGCGTGTCGCGGTGGCCACCCCCCTGCAACGGCTGGATCGGCGTGGACTCGTGGATCACGCGCGCATCGTCCAGGAACAGCAGGGACCACGGCTCGGTCAGCGTGAAACGCTGCCCGTTCGGCCCTTCGGCCTCGAACACGCGCGTCTCGCCGCCCTTGATGCCCTGGCGACCGACCAGCACCACGGCCACGAAATCCACGCCGTCGCGGTGCGCCCCTTCGGGCGTGGGGCGGCCGATGCCGTCGGTGGTGTCGATCCTGAACTGGTGCGCCTCCACGTACCAGCGCGCTTGCGCGTTGG
>CAJYRH010000292.1 GCA_913776795.1 uncultured Pseudorhodoferax sp.
CGTGATGCCACGCGTCAGGAACGCGCCGAACGACTGCCCGCCCGTGCCTTCGAGCTGGATGCGGATGGTGTCGTCGGGCAGGCCTTCCGGGTGCTCGCGCGTCACCGCGCCCGAGAGCATCGCGCCCACGGAACGGTTCACGTTGCGCGCCACCTCGATGAACTGCACGCGCTCGCCCTTCTCGATGGCGGGCCGGCTGCGCTCGATGAGCTTGCGGTCCAGCGTGTGCTCGATGTTGTGGTCCTGCGTGTCCACGTGGAAGCGCGGCACGTCGGCCGGCACCTGCGGCTGGGCGAACAGGCGGCCGAAATCGAGGCCGCGCGCCTTCCAGTGCGCGATGCCGGCGCGCATGTCGAGCAGGTCGGTGCGGCCGATCAGGTCGTCGAACTTCGCGATGCCCAGCTGCGCCATGATCTGGCGCACTTCCTCGGCGACGAAGAAGAAGTAGTTCACCACGTGCTCGGGCTTGCCCGAGAACTTCTGGCGCAGCACCGGGTCCTGCGTGGCCACGCCCACCGGGCAGGTGTTCAGGTGGCACTTGCGCATCATGATGCAGCCCTCCACCACCAGCGGCGCGGTGGCGAAGCCGAACTCGTCGGCGCCCAGCAGCGCGCCGATGGCGACGTCGCGGCCCGTCTTCATCTGGCCGTCGGCCTGCACGCGGATGCGGCCGCGCAGGCGGTTGAGCACCAGGGTCTGCTGGGTTTCGGCGAGGCCGATCTCCCAGGGCGAGCCCGCGTGCTTGATGGACGACCAGGGCGAGGCGCCCGTGCCGCCGTCATGGCCGGCGATCACCACGTGGTCGCTCTTGCACTTGGCCACGCCGGCCGCGATCGTGCCCACGCCCACTTCGGAGACGAGCTTGACCGAGATGTCGGCGTGCGGCGCCACGTTCTTCAGGTCGTGGATCAGCTGCGCGAGATCCTCGATCGAGTAGATGTCATGGTGCGGCGGCGGCGAGATCAGGCCCACGCCCGGCACGCTGTGGCGCAGCTTGCCGATGTAGTCGGACACCTTGCCGCCGGGCAGCTGGCCGCCCTCGCCCGGCTTGGCGCCCTGGGCCATCTTGATCTGGATCTGGTCGGCCGACGACAGGTATTCGGCGGTGACGCCGAAGCGGCCCGAGGCCACCTGCTTGATGCGCGAGCGCAGCGAATCGCCGTCCTGCAGCGGCAGGTCCACCTCGACGTTGGCAGCGCCGATCACGCTCTTGAGCGTATCGCCCTGCCTGATCGGGATGCCCTTGAGCTCCTGGCGGTAGCGCGCGGCATCCTCGCCACCCTCGCCCGTGTTGCTCTTGCCGCCGATGCGGTTCATCGCCACGGCCAGCGTGGCGTGCGCCTCGGTGGAGATGGAGCCCAGCGACATCGCGCCGGTGGCGAAGCGCTTGACGATCTCCTTGGCCGATTCGACCTGCTCGACGGGGATGGCTTTGGCCGGGTCGAACTTGAACTCAAACAGGCCGCGCAGCGTCATGTGGCGGCGGCTCTGGTCGTTGATGATCTGCGCGTATTCCTTGTAGGTGTTCCAGTTGTTGGCACGCGTGGAATGCTGCAGCTTGGCAATAGCGTCGGGGCTCCACATGTGCTCCTCGCCACGTGCGCGCCAGGCGTACTCGCCGCCTGCGTCCAGCATGGTCTCCAGCACCGGGTCGTCGCCGAACGCGGCCTTGTGCATGCGGATGGCCTCTTCGGCGATCTCGAACACGCCGATGCCTTCCACGCGGCTGGCCGTGCCGGTGAAGTATTTGGCGATGGTGTCGGTGTTCAGGCCGATGGCCTCGAACAGCTGCGCGCCGCAGTAGCTCATGTACGTGGACACGCCCATCTTGGACATGATCTTCGACAGGCCCTTGCCGATCGCCTTCACGTAGTTGTAGATGGCCTTCTCCGGCGACAGGTCGCCGGACATGTCCTTGTGCATGTCGGCCAGCGTCTCCATGGCCAGGTAGGGGTGCACGGCCTCGGCGCCATAGCCCGCGAGCACGGCGAAGTGGTGCACCTCGCGCGCCGTGCCGGTCTCCACCACCAGGCCCGCCGTGGTGCGCAGGCCCTCGCGCACCAGGTGCTGGTGGATGGCCGACAGCGCCAGCAGCGCGGGGATGGCCACCTGCGTCGCGCTCACGGCGCGGTCGCTGATGATCAGGATGTTGGCGCCGCCCTTGATCGCGTCCACCGCCTGCGCGCACAGCGAGGCCAGCTTGGCCTCCACGCCCTCGCGGCCCCAGGACAGCGGGTAGGTGATGTCGATCACCGCGCTCTTGAACTTGCCCTGCGTGTGCTGCTCGATGTCGCGCAGCTTGGCCATGCCGGCAAAGTCGAGCACGGGCTGGCCCACTTCGAGCCGCATCGGCGGGTTGACCTGGTTGATGTCCAGCAGATTGGGCTTCGGCCCGATGAAGCTCACGAGCGACATCACGATCGCTTCGCGGATCGGGTCGATCGGCGGGTTGGTCACCTGCGCGAACAGCTGCTTGAAATAGTTGTAGAGCGGCTTGTTCTTGCCCGAGAGCACGGCCAGCGGGCTGTCGTTGCCCATGGAGCCGATGCCCTCCTCGCCGTTCCTGGCCATCGGGGCCATCAGGAACTTGATGTCCTCCTGCGTGTAGCCGAAGGCCTGCTGGCGATCCAGCAGCGGCAGCTCGGCCGGCAGCGGCGCGACCGGCACGTCGCTGCCGACGCTGTCGAGCTTGATGCGCAGGTTCTCGATCCACTGCTTGTAGGGCTTGGTGTTGACGATGTTGGCCTTGAGCTCGTCGTCGTCGATCATCCGGCCCTGCTCCAGGTCGATCAGGAGCATCTTGCCGGGCTGCAGGCGCCACTTGCGCACGATCTTGTTCTCGGGCACGGGCAGCACGCCGGACTCGGAGGCCAGGATCACGATGTCGTCGTCGGTCACGCAGTAGCGCGAGGGGCGCAGGCCGTTGCGGTCCAGCGTGGCGCCGATCTGGCGGCCGTCGGTGAACACGATGGAGGCCGGGCCGTCCCAGGGTTCCATCATGGCGGCGTGGTATTCGTAGAAGGCGCGGCGGCGGCCGTCCATGGTGGCATGCTGCTCCCACGGCTCGGGGATCATCATCATCACGGCCTGGCTGATCGGATAGCCGGCCATGGTCAGCAGTTCGAGGCAGTTGTCGAACGTGGCGGTGTCGGACTGGTCGGCGAAGCTGATCGGATAGAGCTTCTGTAGGTCGGCGCCGAGCACCGGCACCTTCGACAACTGCCTGGAGCTGTTGACGATGGCCGGCTACCCCATCAGCCAGGCCGTGATGATGATGATTCCCGAGCCGTGGGAGCAGCACAGCACCATGGACCCGCGTCGCCGCGCGTTCTACGAATACCACGCGGCCATGCTGGAGCCGTGGGACGGCCCGGCGTCGATCGTCTTCACCGACGGCCGCCAGATCGGCGCCACGCTCGACCGCAACGGCCTTCGCCCCTCGCGCTACTGCGTGACCGACGATGACCTGGTCATCATGGCGTCCGAGTCCGGCGTGCTGCCGGTGCCCGAGCAGAAGATCGTGCGCAAGTGGCGCCTGCAGCCCGGCAAGATGCTCCTGATCGACCTGGAGCAGGGCCGCATGATCGACGACGACGAGCTCAAGGCCAACATCGTCAACACCAAGCCCTAC
>CAJYRH010000293.1 GCA_913776795.1 uncultured Pseudorhodoferax sp.
CCACTGCCCGGGCTGGCCAGCACCGTGCCCAGCACCTTGGCCAGCAGGCGCACGCCCACCACACCCAGCACCAGTGCCGCGCCGGCCGCGGTCCAGACCGTGCCGGCGGCCACGGTGGAGACCAGCACGAACATCAGCATGGTCAGCATCGAGGCGGCGGTACCGAGTTGCCGTGGCCAGATCCAGGGCCGCGGGTTGAGCTGCTTGAGCAGCAGGCCCGCCAGCAGCGCCGACAGCGCAGCCGATCCGCCCACCAGCGTGGCCAGCGCCGTGCTGGCCGCGATCAGCGCGAGCAACAGCATGGAGGTGTTCTCGCTGGTCGGGTTCATCACGCGCAGCGCGGCGCGCATGGCCAGGCCCAGCAGCGCGGCCACGGCCAGCGACGAACCGAGCAGCTTGAACAGCGGCGCGATGGTCTCCAGCACGCCCGTGTTCTCGCCGGCCTCGATGAGCCGGGCCAGCGCGCTGCCGATGGTCAGCGCGTACAGCGTGGACAGCGTGGACAGGGCGATCGCGCGCTCGGTCACCGGCCCCGCCGCATGCGTGTCCATGACCACGCGCGTCAGCACCGCGGGCGAGGCCACCACCGCCACCACGGCCAGGGCCTGCGCGGCAATGGGTGCCACCTCGAACTGGCGCAGCAGCCAATACACGGCGATGAAGCTCAGCAGCGATTCGGCCAGCGACTGAACCAGAACCATCGGGTTGTGCTGGAACCAGCGCACGGAGATGCGGGCGCCAGCCTCGAAGAGCACCACGGCGATCGCGATCTCCAGCAGCAGCAGGGCATTGCCTGTCAGCGGCCAGGCCGCGTCGGCCAGGCCGAAGAACCCGGCGATGGCGCCGACCACCGAGTAGCCCGCCACCTTGGGCAGGCCGCTGTGGCGCTGCACCAGGTAGCCGGCTGCGGCCGCACAGGCCAGCACCAGCGACCAGGCCAGCGTGGGCAGGCTGGCGCTGGCGCCTTCAGCGTTCCAGGAGGTCAGCAGGTCCTGCATCGGAAGGTAGTCTCCTTGGGTTGTCTTCGTCGCGCGCATCGGCAGGGCCGCGGACCGGCAGGAAGAACTGCAGCGGCCGGCGGCGCAGGCGGTTGCGGATGGCAGCGTAGATGCGGGCGCGGTCCACGCCGCTCACGTTGTGGGCGCGGGCCGCGACGCGGAACGCGAGGTAGAAGCTGACCAGCACATTGAGCACGCCGATCAGCGGGATGGCGGCCACGCACCACCAGAAGACGTCCTCGCGCAGCACGGCCGGGCCCAGCGTGGCCGCGGCCGCAGCCAGCTGGCCGGAGGACAGCGTCACATGGCGCACGTCCAGCGCCAGGCCGAAGAAGCCGAGGAAGGCCGGCACCAGGCCCAGCATGAAGCCCAGCGTGACGTTGGAGGCCAGGCCCGAGATGTTCTCGCGCATGAAACCGGCCCAGCGGGCTGCGCGCCCCGGACCCAGTGCGCGCGTGATGCGCGGGTTGTAGCGCAGGGCCGAGTCCAGCCGGTGCAGCACGAACCAGTTCTCGGCCCAGCCACCGACCAGGCTCGCCGCGAACAGCAGCACGCCCGTGAAGGCCGCGTACAGCGCCGTGGGGCCGCGCAGGTCCAGCGAATGCAGCACGTACCAGGCGCGGCTGGCGTCGATCATCGGCTCCCCCAGCGCGTGCAGCATGAACAGGCTCAGCCCGACCACGGCCGGCACCACCACCAGAACGTTCCCCAGCACGGCGGCCACCTGCGAGCGCACCAGGTGCGTGATTTCGTCGACGAAGCGCGTCACGGCGTCGCCCGTCAGGTCCTTGAGCTTGGCGGCCATGGCCGGTGCCGTCATGGCCGGCTGCTTGGTGGCCAGCGTGCAGTGCAGTAACTGGATCAGCACGAAGCTCGCGGCATAGGCCACGCCCGACCAGAACCCGCCCCAGAACGCCGACAGGCCCAGCGCCAGGATGCTGAACTTGAGCAGAACGGTGAAACCGGTCAGCAAGCCACCGCCGGCGGCCTTGCGCAGCATGCGCAGGTAGGCCGGCACGTCGCGCGTGATGTAGTGCTCGCCGGTCTCGGCGCTGCGCTCGGCCACCTTGGCCGCCAGCAGCGACGAATTGGCCGTGACCAGGGCACGCACGCTTTTCTTGTCCTGTTCGGCCTGGGCCAGCCGGGCGATCAGCCGCGCGCCGCTGGCCAGCGGCTTGCCGCCCAGCAGCATGTCCAGCAGTTCGCGCACACGCACGATGCGCTCGCGCAGCTGGCGCAAGCGGAACACCACGCCGACCGAGATGCCGTTCTCCTCCAGGTGGGCGTAGACATCGTTCACGGCCTGGCGACAGGCCTCCAGCCGCTCGCGCAGCTGCTGGGCGGCCGCGTTCACGGCCTCCTGCGAGGCGGTCTGGCGCACGGCACGCGCCAGCTGGTCCACATCGCTCACCAGGCAGTGGAAGGCGCGGTCCGCGCGCGACTTCTCGCCCATGCGCAGGCGCAGCTCCGGGGCGAAGCCGTTCGCCTGGATCTGGCCGGCGCAGTAGGTGAGGGCGTCCAGCACGATGCTTTCCCAGGGCGGCGTGCGCGGGTCGTCCGGGTCCGACAGCTGCGTCGCCAGGCGCTGCAGCAGCGGCTCGTCCAGGGCGGCCAGCCAGGCACCGTCGATGCGGCGGGGGAACGCCAGCGAGAACAGTGCCGAGGCGTCCACGGTCTCGGGCGTGCCCGGCAGCAGCTTGCGACGCAGCCGCTCGGCGAACTCGCTCGCGAATGCCGTGCGCGGCGCAAACCCGTGGTCGCCCAGCAGCACCGAGAAATCCACCGCCAGCACCAGGGTGCGCCACCAGGCACGCAATTTGGGCAGCAGCTCGGGCCGCGCCTGCAGGGCGTCGACGAGGAATTGCACGCGGCTGACGGCAGCCGGCACCGACTTGCCGTCGCCGCGGATCCAGTCCAGGACGCGGATCAGCCAGATGTGGCGGTGGGCGAGCGGCGCCGACGGGTCCAGCGCATCCAGGATGCGGTTGATGTCCTGCATGGGGCGGGGCTCAATGCAGCACCCGTGCGCCGCCGCCGGTGGCCGTGTCGGCGTCGAGGATGAAGGCCGGGATCTCGACCTCGAAACGCGTGCCGTCCTCGGCGACGCAGAAGTAGCTGCCGCGCATCGAGCCGGTGGGCGTGTGCAGCCGACACCCGCTGGTGTACTGGAAGGATTCGCCCGGCCGCAGCAGCGGCTGCTGGCCGACCACGCCCAGGCCCTTGACCTCTTCGGTATGGCCATGGCCGTCGGTGATGATCCAGTGGCGCGAAACGAGCTGCGCGGGCACGTCGCCGCGGTTGTGGACGGTGATCTGGTAAGCGAAGCTGTAGACCGCCTGCTCGGGCGAGGACTGGTCCGGCAGGTAATGCGGCTGGGCCTCGGCCGTGAACTGGTACTTGGGCATGGCCGGCATCCTACCTGCCCGCCTGCCGCGGAGGCGGAAAACCCGGCTCGGCGAAAATGCGGGCCCATGACCGCCCCCCACAGCCGCCCCACCTACCGCATCGCCCCCTCCCTTCTGTCCGCCGATTTCACGCGGCTCGGCGAGGAAGTCGCCCATGTCATCGCTGCCGGCGCCGACTGGATCCACTTCGACGTGATGGACAACCACTACGTCCCCAACCTGACGTTCGGCCCCATGATCTGCAAGGCGCTCAAGCCCCTGTGCAGGAAGGCCGACGGCACCCCCGTGCCCATCGACGTGCACCTGATGGTGCAGCCCGTGGACGCGCTGGCTGCCGCCTTCGCCGAGGCCGGCGCCGACCTGATCAGCTTCCACCCCGACGCCAGCACCCACGTGCACCGCAGCGTGCAGGCGATCCGGGCGGCTGGCTGCAAGGCCGGCGTGGTGTTCAACCCGGCTGCCCCTCTGGACGTGCTGGACTGGGTGCTGGAAGACCTGGACCTGGTGCTGATCATGAGTGTGAACCCCGGTTTCGGTGGCCAGGCCTTCATCGACAGCGCGTTGCGCAAGACCGAACTGGTGCGCAAGCGCATCGACGCCATCGGCAAGGACATCCGGCTGGAGGTGGATGGCGGCATCAAGGCCGACAACATCGCCCGCGTGGCCGCGGCCGGCGCCGACACCTTTGTGGCCGGCAGCGCCATCTTCGGCCAGACGGATTACAAGGGCGTGATCGACAGGATGCGCGCCGCACTGGCAGGCTGAGGTCGGCGTCACGGTTCTGCCAACCTTGCGCCACAGTGGCGCCACATTGAGCGCGCGGCGAGGCCCGACGATCGGGCCATGGCCATCCCTCTTGTCTCCACGACGCGCATGCGCCGCGTGCCGCAGGCGCTGTGGAACCTCGGATTCGTCGGCCTGGCGCTGCTGATTCTCCTGCCGCTGTGGTGCGTGCTGATGCTGCGGCGGGTTCGAACGGGCTAAGCCTTCTTCGGCCGGACTGTCTTCTTCCGGGCAGATGCCCTGGGCTTGGCCTGGGGTGCAGGCTTGGCCGTGGCCTGCGCCTGCAGATCCTCCAGCCAGGCCAGCGCGTCCACCTGGGCCATGAAATGCCGCAAATACTCCGGCGCGCAGCCACGCATGAGCTGCAAGGCCTGGTGGACCAGGTGCTCCGAGTTCAGTGGACCGGGATTCTCCGGGGCGTCGGCCAGCGCGTGGTTCAGGCGCTGCTCGGCATGCAGCCGTGCCCAGGTGCTGCGGAAGAATTGCAGCATCTCGGGCTCGGCCGTCTGGCCTGCGCGCGGGCCATCGGGTGTGGCGGGCGGGCGCAGCACCTGCACCAGCCCCGCCAGCGGCCCCGGTGTCGGGGGGCGGCGCACAGCCGCCGCAGGAGCGGGCCGGGCCTGGGTGCGCAACGCGTCCAGGCGGGCCTGCAGCAACGCACGCTCGGCGCCCGTGCGTGTGGCCGCGCGCCTGGCCAGCGCCGCGACGAAGTGCGCGTGCAGCGGGTCGGTGGCGGCGCTGGCGTTCTGCTCACCCACGTGGCTTGGCGTCGGTGCGGGTGGGCCGGGGCGTCGGCGCGATCTCCACGCGGCGGTTGCGCGCGCGGCCATCGGCATCGGCGTTGGAGGCGACGGCCTGCTCGGAGCCGAAGGCCGCGGCGAACACGGCCGAGGCGGGAATGCCTTCCTCGATGAGCGTGCGCGTGACGGTCAGCGCCCGCTGGGCCGAGAGTTCCCAGTTGTCGGCGAACTGGCGGTTGCTGGCGCGTACCTGGCGGTCGTCGGTGAAACCGCTGACCATCAGGATCTCCTCGCGCTGCTGCAGGTAGGTGGCCAGCGGGCCAGCCAGGCTTTGCAACAGCTGCCGGCCCTCGGGCTGCAGTTCGTTGGAGTTGAACGCGAACAGCACGCTGCCGCTGATGCCGATGCGGCCGTTGTCCAGTGTCACGCGGCCTGCCGCCAGCGGGCCGGACAGCGCCTGCTCCAGCGTCTGCAGCCGCTGCGTCTGCGCCTTGCGCTGGGCGATCTCGGCCTGCAGCCGCGTGTCCAGTTCCAGCTGCATGCCGATCACGCCGACCAGGATCAGCACGAAGGCGCCCAGCAGGCCAGCCATCAGGTCAGCGAACGCGGTCCACACCGGCGCGGCCGTGTCGTGGCCCAGGCCCTCATCGAAGTCTTCGGCGGTCATGGGTGCTCCCTTCGGCCTGCGGCCTGCGGCCTGCAGGGGGCGCACGGCTGCTCGAGGCGCTCCGGCGCAGCGCCCAGCGGCCTACCTCCGACGGCGGCTGCAGTGCGAGCGGCACCGGTTGGCCGGACGGCCCTCATGCTTCAACCGCCTGCGCGCTGCGTTCGCTGGCCAGGCGCTGCAGGTCTTCGACGATCTGCTTTTGCGAAAGCAGCGAGAGGTCGATGAC
>CAJYRH010000294.1 GCA_913776795.1 uncultured Pseudorhodoferax sp.
CTGGAGATGACGGGCTACGCGCAGCGGTTGCGCCTGTAACCCACCGTCGTCAGGCTTTCCTGGTGCGCTGCAGGAACGCGATGATCTCGCCCATGATGCCGCGCCGGAAGGCCAGCACGCAGATGACGAAGATCAGCCCGGTCACCATGGTCACGGACTCGCCCAACGTGGAGAACCACTCGATGCCGGTCAATGCCGCCAGGCCGTGACCCATCTCGCCGATTTTGTTCTCCAGCAGGATCACGACGGCAGCACCGACCAACGGACCCGACAGCGTGCCCAGGCCGCCGACCAGTGTCATCAGGATCACCCCGCCCGAAGCCGTCCAGTGCACGTCGGTCAGCGTGGCGAAGCCGAGCACCAGCGTCTTGAGCGAGCCCGCCAGCCCAGCCAGGGCGGCCGACAGCACGAAGGCCAGCAGCTTGAAGCGATGCGTGTCGTAGCCCAGCGAGATCGCCCGTGGCTCGTTCTCCTTGATGCCCTTGAGCACCTGGCCGAACGGTGAATGGACGGTGCGCACGATCAGCGCAAAGGCGAGCACCACGATGACCAGCGTCACGAAGTACATGGTCAGGTCATCGCCCAGCGACAGCACGCCGAACAGCTTGCCCCGGGGCACGCCCTGCAGTCCATCCTCGCCCCCCGTGAACTTGGCCTGCAGCGCGACGAAGAACACCATCTGCGCAAGCGCCAGCGTGATCATCGAGAAGTAGATGCCCTGGCGCCGAATCGCCAGCAGGCCGAACAGCCAACCGAGCAAGGCGCCCGTGGCCGTGCCCAGCACCAGCCCCAGTTCCGGCGTCACGCCCCAGACCTTCATGGTGTGGCCGGCGATGTAGGCCGAACCGCCCAGAAAGGCCGCGTGGCCGAACGACAGCAGGCCCGTGTAGCCCAGCAACAGGTTGAAGGCCGAAGCGAAGAGCGCGAAACACAGCAGCTTCATCATGAAGACCGGATAGGCCCCCACGAAGGGCGCCGCGATCAGCGCCAGCAACAACAGCAGGTAACCCCAGGAGCTCTTGCTCATTTCTCTTTCCCGAACAGGCCCGCAGGGCGGATGAGCAGCACGATGGCCATGATGATGAAGACCACGGTGGACGAGGCCTCGGGATAGAACACCTTGGTCAGCCCCTCGATCACGCCCAGGCCCAGCCCGGTGAGGATGGAACCCATGATCGAGCCCATGCCGCCAATCACGACGACCGCGAACACGACGATGATGAGGTTCTGCCCCATCAGCGGGGAGACCTGGATCACGGGTGCGGCGAGCACGCCGGCGAAGGCGGCCAAGGCCACGCCGAAGCCGTAGGTCAGCGTGATCATGAGCGGCACGTTGACGCCGAAGGCCTCGACCAGACGCGGGTTCTCGGTGCCAGCCCGCAAGTAGGCACCGATGCGTGTCTTCTCGATCAGGAACCAGGTCGCGAAGCACACCACCAGCGAGGCCACGACCACCCAGGCGCGGTAGTTGGGCAACATCATGAAGCCCATGTCGGTTGCACCGGCCAGCGCATCCGGCGTGTCGTAGGACAGCCCGGAGACGCCGTAGGCCGAACGGAAGGCGCCCTCGATGAGCAGCGTCAGGCCCAGTGTGAGCAGGAGGCCGTAAAGATGGTCGAGCTTGTAGATCCAGCGCAGCATCGTGCGCTCGATCAGCACGCCGAACGCGCCCACCAGCAGCGGCGCGGCGACCAGCATGATCCAGTAGCTGACGTCCCAGTAGTTCATCGCCATCCAGGTCACGATGGCACCCATCATGAACAGCGCACCGTGTGCGAAGTTGATGACGTTGAGCAGGCCGAAGATCACCGCCAGGCCCAGGCTCAGGATCGCGTAGAACGAACCGTTGACCAGGCCCAGCAGGAGCTGGCTCAACAAGGCGGGCATGGAGATGGTCATGGCGTTCTCACGGCGGCAGCGGCGTGGCGGACGGCGACGGGCGCGCCCTTCACTTCCACAGCGCGCACTTGGACTCGGCCTTGGTCGTGAAGACCTCGTCGCCCTTGAGCTTGGAGACCACCTTGTAGTAGTCCCAGGGCTGCTTGGACTCGGACGAGGACTTGACCTGCATCAGGTACATGTCGTGCACGAAGCGGCCGTCCGGGCGGATCTGGCCCTTGGCGTAGAAGTCGTCGATCGGCGCCTTCTTGAGCTGCTCCATGACCTTGTCGGCGTCCAGCGTCTTGGTAGCGGCCACGGCCTTCAGGTAGGTCATGGTGGCCGAGTAGTTGGCCGCCTGGATGTCGGTCGGCATGCGCTTGTTCTTTTCGAAGTACTTCTTGCCGAAGGCGCGCGTCTGCTCGTCCAGGTTCCAGTCCCAGCTGGTCGTGAGCAGCAGGCCCTCGGTGTTCTTCAGGCCAAGGCTGTGGATGTCGGTGATGAACACCAGCAGGCCGGCCATCTTCATGGTCTTGCCGATGCCGAACTCGCGCGCCGCCTTGACCGAGCTGATGAAGTCGCCGCCCGCATTGGCCAGGCCCAGGATCTGCGCCTTGGAGTTCTGCGCCTGCAGCAGGAAGGAGGAGAAGTCCGAGGCGTTGAGCGGCGTGCGCACGGTTCCCACCACATTGCCACCGCGGGCCTGCACGACCTTGGCGGTGTCGGCCTCCAGGGCGTGGCCGAAGGCGTAGTCGGCCGTCAGGAAGAACCAGCTCTTGCCGCCCTGCCCGACCACCGCGCCGCCGGTGCCCTTGGCCAGCGCCACGGTGTCGTAGGCATAGTGCACGGTGTAGGGACTGCACTGGTCGTTGGTCAGCGCAGAGCTGCCGGCGCCGTTGACGATGTAGACGCGCTTCTTCTCCTGCGCCACCTTGTTCATGGCCAGCGCGGCGCCCGAATTGGTGCCACCGATCAGCATGGACAGGCCCTGCGTGTCGATCCACTCGCGCGCCTTGCTGGCAGCGATGTCGGCCTTGTTCTGGTGGTCGGCCGTCAGCAATTCGATGGGCATGCCGTTGACCTTGCCGCCGAAGTCGTCGATGGCCATCTGGATCGCGCTGGCACCACCCTTGCCGTCGACATCGGAGTACAGGCTGGACATGTCGGTCACGAAGCCGATGCGGACCTTTTCCTGGGCCTGCGCTGCTCCCGTAGCGAGCAAGGCAGCGAACATCATGGCGGAGAGCGGAAACTTGGCGGTCATGGTCAATCTTGGAAACGGAGAGGGGAAAGATGCTGGAAGGATGTCACTTCCAGAGCGCGCACTTGGTTTCGGCCTTGGTCGTGAACACCTGATCGCCTGGCAGTGTCTTGACCACCTTGAGGTAATCCCAGGGCTTGGTGGATTCCTTGGTGGACTTGACCTCGACAAGGTACATGTCGTGGACGAAGCGGCCGTCGGCACGGATCTGGCCCTTGCCGTAGAAGTCGTTGATGGGCATCTTCTTGAGTTGCTCCATCACCTTGTCCGCGTCCGTGCTGCCGGCGGCCTGCACGGCCTTGAGGTAGGTCGTGGTGGCCGAGTAGTCGGCTGCCTGCACGTCGGTGGGCATGCGCTTGGCCTTGTCGAAGAACTTCTTGGCGAAGGCGCGCGTCTGGTCGTTGAGGTCCCAGTACCAGCTGGTGGTGTGCAGCAGACCCTCGGTATTCCTCAGCCCCAGGCTGTGCACGTCCGACAGGAACACCAGCAGGCCGGCGGTCTTCATGGTCTTGTTGATGCCGAACTCGCGTGCCGCCTTGATCGAGTTAATGGTGTCGCCACCGGCATTGGCCAGGCCCAGAATCTGCGCCTTGGAGTTCTGCGCCTGCAGCAGGAACGACGAGAAGTCCGACGCGTTGAGAGGCGTGCGCACGGCGCCCACCACGTTGCCGCCTTTTTCCTTGACGACGCGCGTCGTATCGGCCTCCAGGGCATGGCCGAAGGCATAGTCGGCCGTCAGGAAGAACCAGCTCTTGCCACCGGCATCGACCACCGCCGCGCCCGTTCCCTTGGCCAGCGCCACGGTGTCGTAGGCATAGTGCACCGTGTAGGGGCTGCACTGCTCGTTGGTCAGTGCCGAGGTGGCAGCACCGTTGTTGAAGTAGACGCGCTTTTTTTCCTGCGCCACTTTGGCCATGGCCAGCGCCGTGCCCGAATTCGTGCCGCCGAACACCATGGTCAGGCCGGCCGTGTCGATCCACTCGCGCGCCTTGCTGGCTGCAATGTCGGCTTTGTTCTGGTGGTCAGCGGTCAGCAGTTCGATGGGCTGGCCCAGCACCTTGCCGCCGAAATCGTCGATAGCCATCTGGATCGCCATCGCGCCGTTCTTGCCCTCCACGTCGGAGTACAGGCTGGACATGTCGGTGATGAGGCCGATCTTGACCTGCGCGGCGGCGCCGCTGGCAAAGCCGGCGGCGGCGAGCGACAGGCAGAGCGTGGTGAGGGTACGGGTCATGGCTGTCTCCTGGCGTTGGTGGTCGGGTAGGGGTTCAGACGCCCAGCAGCTCGTTGAGCACGGGCATCTTTTCGGCGAGTTCGGCCGCGGCGAAATGCTCCACCATGCGGCCGTGCTCCATCACGTAGAAACGGTCCGCCAGCGGCGCGGCGAAGCGAAAGTTCTGCTCCACCATGACGATGGTGTAGCCCTTGGCACGCAGCGTGGTGATCATGCGCGCAAGCGCCTGCACGATCACGGGTGCCAGGCCCTCGGAGATCTCGTCGAGCAGCAACAGCTTGGCCCCTGTGCGCAGGATGCGCGCCACGGCCAGCATCTGCTGCTCGCCGCCCGACAGCCGCGTGCCGGGGCTGTTGCGGCGCTCCGCCAGATTGGGGAACATGGTGTAGATCTCGTCGAGCGACATGCCGGCGCCGGCGCCCTTGAGTGCAGGAGGCAGCAGCAGGTTCTCCTCGCACGACAGGCTGGCGAAGATGCCGCGTTCTTCCGGGCAGTACCCCAGCCCCAGGTGGGCAATGCGGTGCGTGGCCATGGCAATGGTCTCCGTGCCGTGGATGCGCACCGAGCCGACGCGCCGGCCGATCAGCCCCATCACCGCACGCATCGTGGAGGTGCGGCCGGCACCGTTGCGGCCCAGCAGCGTGACGACTTCGCCGGGTTGAACGACCATGTCCACGCCGTGCAGCACGTGGGACTCGCCATACCAGGCCTGCAGGCCCGTGATCTCGAGTGCGGGGGCCGACATCAATGCGCTCCTTGCAGTTCGCCGTCCGCGGTGCCCATGTAGGCCTCCATGACCTGGCGGTTGCGCGAGACCTCGGCATAAGGGCCCTCGGCCAGCACGGCGCCGCGTTGCAGCACCGTGATGGTGTCGGCGATGGTGGAGACCACGCTCATGTTGTGTTCGACCATCAGGATGGTGCGGCCCCTGGACACCTTCTTGATGAGCTGCGCGACGCGGTCCACGTCCTCGTGGCCCATGCCCTGCGTGGGCTCGTCGAGCAGCATGAGTTCGGGTTCCATGGCGAGCGTGGTGGCGATCTCCAGCGCACGCTTGCGGCCATAGGGCAGGTTCACGGTGACCTCGTCGGCCATGTCGGCCAGGCCCACCTGGTCGAGCAGCGCGACGGCCTCGCCGTTGAGGCGGTCCAGCTGCCTCTCGCTCTTCCAGAAATGGAACGACCAACCGAGCTTGCGCTGCAGGCCCAGGCGCACGTTCTCCTTGAGCGTGAGATGCGGGAACACCGCCGAGATCTGGAACGAGCGGATCACGCCACGCCGTGCGATCTGCGCCGGCTGCTCACGCGTGATGTCGTGGCCGTTGAAAGTGATCGTCCCATTGGTGGGCTCGAGGAACTTGGTCAGCAGGTTGAAGCAAGTGGTCTTGCCGGCGCCGTTGGGGCCGATCAGCGCATGGATGCTGCCGCGCTGCACTGCCAGGTTGACCTTGCTGACCGCAGTGAAGCCTTTGAACTCTTTCGTGAGATCCCTGGTCTGCAGAATGATGTCCGCCAATTTCGCCTAGCCTTCCGCAGTTGCCGCGTTGGTTCGTTCGCAAGGCCGTGGCCGGCCTCGCACTGCGGCGCACTGTACGGGCCCGCTTCCGGGCGAAGCACTAGGACAAACGCCAATGCTGCACTGCGATATTGCTTGTTTCTTGAGCAGAACGGCAGGGCACTGTCGCCCGGCCGGCAAGCTTGACGCCAAGCTGACAAAAGACGCTCAGTGCGCGCCCGCGGCAGCTTCTGCGCCACCCGCACCGCCTCGCTGCGGGCGGGTCAGCCAGACCAGCGGAATCAGCAGCATGAACAGCGCGGCCGAGGCATAGAACACATCGTTGGCAGCGAGCATGAAGGCCTGCTGATCGACCAGGCGGTTGAGCTGCGCGAGCGCCTGGTCGGGGCTCATGCCCGCACTGCGGTAGACCTGCAGCGTCTGCTGCGTGGCCTCGCTTCCGCGCTGCACGTATTCGACGAGTTGGGCATGGTGCAGCGCCGCGCGGTTCTCCCAGACCGTGGTGGCGACAGAGGTGCCGATGGCGCCCGCCGTGATGCGCGCGAAGTTCGACAGGCCAGATGCTGCGGGAATGCGGTCGGGCGTGATGCCCGAGAGCGTGATCGTGGTCAGCGGGATGAAGAAGAAGGCCATCGCGATCCCCTGGATCACGGTGGGCATCAGGATGGTCTGCATGTCGGCCTGCGTGGAAAAGTGCGAACGCATCCACAGCACCAGGCCGAACGTGAGGAACGCGAAGGTCACATAGCGCCGAGGATCGACCTTGTGGACCGTCTTGCCCACGATGGGAGACAACACCATGGCAAGGAGCCCCACGGGTGCCGTGACCAAGCCCGCGTCGGTCGCCGTGTAGCCCATGTACTGCTGCAGCCACAACGGCAGCAGCACCACGTTGCCGAAGAACAGGCCGTACGCCACCGAGGTGGCCAGCGTGCCGCCCCAGAAGTTGCGCCGCGCGAACAGTTTGAGGTCCACCACCGGGTGGTCGGCCGTGAGCTCCCAGACGAGGAACACCGCGAAGGCGACCGCGAACACCAGGCCGAGGCCGACGATGAGGTCGGAATGGAACCAGTCGTACTCCTTGCCCAGGTCCAGCATCATCTGCAACGAGGCGATCCACACCACCAACAGCGCCAGCCCCGTGGCGTCGATCGGCAGCTTGCGCGTCTGGCTCTCGCGGCTGCCGTAGATGCGCCAGGCACCGAATGCGGCGAGCAGGCCCACCGGCACGTTGATGTAGAAAATCCAGGGCCAGGACATGTTGTCCGTGATCCAGCCGCCCAGCAGCGGCCCCATCACCGGCGCCACCAGCGTGGTCATGGCCCACATGGCCATGGCGGTTCCCGCGAGTGCGGGCGGGTAGCTGGCCAGCAGCAGGGCCTGCGACAAAGGAATCATGGGCCCGGCGACGAAGCCCTGCACGGCCCGCAGCGCGATGAGCATCGGCATGGTGGGCGCCAGGCCGCAGGCCCAGGAAGCCAGCACGAACAGCAGCACGCTGGCCACGAACAGTCGCACCTGGCCGAAGCGCTGGGACAACCAGCCCGTGAGCGGCACGGCGATGGCGTTGGCCACTGCGAAGCTGGTGATGACCCAGGTGCCCTGGTTGGGACTGACGCCCAGGTCGCCGGCGATGGCGGGCAACGAGACGTTGGCGATGGACGTGTCCAGCACGTTCATGAAGGTCGCGGCCGACAGCACGACCGTGCCCCACATGCGGGCGCTGCCCTGCAGCGGCTGAGGGCGGACGAAGGTGGCAGTGCTCATGGCGCGGCGGGCCCGACCGTCCTCAATGCGCGGCCTGGGCCGTCTGGGTGGCGGCGGCGCGCGAGGGTGCGCGGGCCACGGGCGCCGGGCCGCCGCGCAGGGCGGGGCCGATGTTGGCGGCGATCACGCGGCGCACCTGCTCGTCTGCGCCGCGCGCGTCGGAAGCGTAGACCGCCGTGGCCGCCAGTGGCGTGCTGCGCGGTGCCTCGGCGAGCATGCGACCTTCCTTGTGCGTCACGTCCACCGTCACGTCCATGGACAGCCCCACGCGCAAGGGATTGGACTGCATCTGCTGCGGATCGAGCGCGATGCGCACGGGCACGCGCTGCACCACCTTGATCCAGTTGCCGGTGGCGTTCTGGGCCGGCAGCAGCGCAAAGGCTGCACCGGTGCCCACGCCCAGGCCCTGCACCGTCCCTCTGTATTCGACCTTCTTGCCGTAGACGTCGGCGGTCAGCCGCACGGGCTGGCCGATGCGGATGTTGCGCAGCTGCACCTCCTTGAAGTTGGCATCGACCCAGAGCTGGTCGAGCGGCACCACCGACATCAGCGGCGTCCCCGCGGCCACGCGCTGGCCCAGCTGCACGCTTCGCTTGGCGACGAAGCCCGACACCGGGGCAGGCAGCGCCGCGCGCTGCGTGGCCAGCCAGGCCTCGCGCACCTTGGCCGCGGCGGCCAGTACGCTGGGATGCTGTTCGATGCTGGTGCCTTCTGTCATGGACTGGTTGCTGGCGAGCTGCTCGCGCGCGGCAGCGGCTGCAGCCTGGGCCGACTGGACGCCGGCCTCGGCAGCCGCCAGTGCGCTCTTGGTGTTGGCCAGCGTGGTCTGGGCATGGTTGAGCTCCTCGCGCGAGACGGCGCCGTTGCCAGACAGCGCCTGGCGGCGGTTCAGGTCGTCGTTGGCACGTGCCACCTCGCTTTGGGCACGGCCGATCTCGGTGCGCGCGCGCGCCACGTCGGCGTCGCGCAGCGACACCTGGGCCGCCAGCGCGCCATTGTTGGCGTACAACGTGCGCACCTGGCGCACCGTCTGCGCGAGCTGGGCTTCCGCCTGCTCGAGCGCCACCCGGCCGTCGGCCGGGTCCAGCTGCACGAGCGGCTGGCCGGCCTGAACGCGGTCGGTGTCGTCGGCCAGGATGGCCATCACCGTGCCGCCGATCTGCGGTGTGATCTGTACCAGATTGCCCTGCACGTAGGCGTTGTCGGTCTCCTCGTAGTGGCTGGCGACCAGCCATTCGTAGGCGGCCAGCCCGAGGCCGGCCACGACGACGACGGCGGCGATGGCCGTCAGGGCCTTCTTGCGCCTGCTCGGGGCAGCGGGTTCGGAGGCGGCGGCGGAGGTTGTCGTGGTGGTGTTCATGGTCATCGTTTCCGGAAGGGGATGGCGCTTCAGCGCGTGGTGTTCTGCGCCAGCGGCACGGGGTCGACCGCCACACCGCCACCCAGGGCGTGGGCCAGCTGCGCCTGCACGTCAAGCGCGCGCGCGGCCAGTTCGACCTGCTGGCGGCGCTGGGCCAGCACGTTGGACTCGGAGGTCAGCACCTGCAGGTAGTTGCCCAGGCCGGCGCCGTAACGCTGCCTGGCGATCGCGTAGGCGCCTTCTGCGGCCTCCTGCCCGGCACGCTGCTCCTGCTGCTGCAGTGCGATCGAACGCGCCGAGACGAGCTGGTCGGCGACTTCGCGCACGGCGCCGACGATGGCACCGTTGTAGCTTTCCACCGCCGCATCGACATCCGCCGCCTTGCCGCGCAGGTTGGCACGCAGGCGGCCGGCATCGAACAGCGGCAGGCGCAGCGCCGGGCCGATGCCCCATTGCAGGCTGCCGGCCTGCAAGAGGTTGGAAAGACCGATGCTGGACAGACCTGCAAATCCCGTCAGGCTGATGTTGGGATAGAACTGCGCGCGCGCGGCATCCACGTCGCGGGTGGCGGCCTCCACGCGCCAGC
>CAJYRH010000295.1 GCA_913776795.1 uncultured Pseudorhodoferax sp.
CACACAGCGGCGCGACAAGTGTGGCAGCGGCTTCAGGCCATGTGCTTGAGGCGGCCTTCGCTGCCGCGCAGACCAGAAACGTGCCCGCTGACAGCAGGAACAGTGCGGTGGACACCGCACGGATGCCGACTGGTTTCACACCGTGGGCGCCTGCGAGCGCGGTTCATGCCGCAGGACCACGGTGTAGCCGTAGCCATCGTGCGACCGGCCGCTGTAGTTGTCCTCAAGAAAGGCGCGGCGGTCGAAAACGTAACGGGCCAGGATTCCGAGCACCTGCAGCGATTGGCGTCCAAGCTTCACGTTGGAAACCTGATCATCCTCCCGCCAGGTGATGGGAAAGAACGCGATGTTCCAGCGCCAGTGCACGCTGGCCAGGATCATGAAGTAGTTGAACGTCAGGTTGTTGGCAAATCCCTGATAGCGCGCCGTTGCGAGCTTTCTGACGCGGTAAAGGTTCAGCCCCGAACCCAGGTCGTACAGGCGCTTGCGGGCGCTCAGAGAAAAGAGAAGGTTGAACACGTGGTTTCCGAAGGTCCTGAACGCCGAGTAGCCCTGCAGCTTCGCGCCGGGCGCAAAGCGTGCGCCAAGCAGGCAGTCCACTTGGCGGTGCGAGCCGCTTTCCAGGTGCGGAATCAGGTCGCCGATGTTGCCTTGGTCATCGCCATGCAACACGACGCAATAGTCAAATCCGTTGGCGACGGCATAGCCGAACGCCACCTTGTGCGATCCACCCAGCCCCAGGTTGTCGTTGTTGCGCACGATGGTGACGGGCAGTTGCGCCCGCTGCGCGGCGCGCTGCGCTGATTCGACCGTGTCGTCAGGGCTGCGATTGTCGACCACCAGAATCTCGGAAAAGTGCTGTTCAACACCTTGAAACTGGTCGATCACGCGCGATATCTGCTTGCTGCAGTTGTAGGCGGGGATAAAGACCAGGATGCGTTCGGCAGACATGCTTTCTTTCGTTTTGTGCAGATGTTCTTTTCTCAGGCGAGCCTGTCGGCCCACCCCATGGGTATGCTGTCCTACCGCGGAGAGCTGCCCACGTCAAATGGCGCGCTGCCGCACGAAGAGATAGCGCCAGAAAGCGCTGGACGTCCATACCAATAGGAGGCTCTTGGCGTGCCACAAGAAGTGGCGATGGTGGCGGCGGCTGGCGCGACGCGCCTCATGACGTACGCGCAGATCCTCTGCGACGACCATTTTCCAATCGGCCAGCCGCAGTCTGGCACACAGGTCGAAATCCTCACCGTACATGAAGAAGCGCGGGTCGAAACCCTTGATCGCTTCGAATGCGCGAGCGCGCAGCAGCATGAACATGCCCGGCACCCACGCTGGGTAGGCCGGCGCATGATAGCCGGGTCGATGGCGAAGCAAGATCTCGGCAGGAGTAAGCAGTGCCCGATGCGGTTCCGGCTCGTCCTTGCCTGGCTCCACGATGCGCGGCGTCATCAGTCCGGCATCGGGCGCGACCCGCGCCACCAGCATTCCCAATACATCCGTGTCCAGCCGTATATCTGGGTTGAGCACCAGAAACCAGTCAGTTTCGCAGCGTGCAAACGCCGCGTTGTGATTTGCGCCGAAACCCTGAGGACAGCTGTTGATGATGCGCTCGATGGGAAGGCACGAGTTGAAACCCTCGAGCAAATCGGGCTCAGGGACGTTGACCGTCAGCACGACCTTTTCGATCGATCGCAGACAGAAGCGCTCCAACTGTTCGAGCAGGGGCCTGATCAAGCCCAACTGCCCATGACTGACGATGGAGACCGTGATGGGGCGGCGTATCTGCTCTTGCATGGTCTAATTTCAGGCTGAGGATTTTAGATTCCTCGTCCCATGGTCGCCCTCGTCGTCTTCAGCTTCTTCATCTCCGCCATCGCGGCCTTCGTCGTCATCCGGCTCGCGCGCCGCCACGCGCGTCGGTATGCGCACGACATGCCGCAACGCTTCCACTTGGGCCATGTGCCCCGCATCGGCGGCGCAGGCATCTTCTTCGGCCTCGTCCTCGCCTGGGCCTACGCGGGCACCCCCCAGGCCGCCTCCCTCAACGTCGACTGGCGTGCCAACTCCACCTTCCTCTGGCTCATGGCCATGTGCATGGCCCCCGCTGTCTTTGCCGGCATCGCCGAAGACATGACCCAGCGCCTGCGCGCCCGCCTGCGCCTGGGCCTGACGGCCCTCTCCGCCGTCCTGCTGTGCTGGCTGCTCAACCTCGGCGTGCGCCGCATCGGCTTCGCGCCGCTGGACGACTGGCTCCAGGCCGTCCCTCTTGCTGCCGCCATCTTCGCCATGGTCGCCATCGCCGGCCTGCCGCACGCTTTCAACCTCATCGACGGCTACAACGGGCTTGCGGGCATGGTCGCCATCCTGATCAGCCTGGCGCTGGTCCACGTGGCCCTGCAGGTCGGCGACCGGCAACTCGCCGCCATGCTGGTCTGCCTGGTCGGCGCCACCGGCGGCTTCCTGCTCTGGAACTATCCCTACGGCAAGATCTTCGCCGGCGATGGCGGGGCCTACGTGTGGGGGCTCGTGATCGCGGTGGCCTGCGTGCTGCTGGTGCAACGCCATCCCGTGGTCTCGCCCTGGTTCCCGATGCTGCTGTTGATCTACCCGGTGGTCGAGACCATGTTCTCCGTCTACCGCAAGCTCGCACGCGGCCAGTCGCCCAGCACCGCCGATGCGCTGCACCTGCACCAGCTGATCTTCCGGCGCATCGTGCGCGTGGTGTTCGAGGACGACGAAGCCGG
>CAJYRH010000296.1 GCA_913776795.1 uncultured Pseudorhodoferax sp.
TATGCGAACAACCACCTGGAATTGGTGGCGCGCTCGATCGCCTACTCGGTCGAGGCGGCGGTGGTGTTCAACGACCGCGTGGCCATCATGGAGCAGCTGGCGGCGATCGCCCAGCGCGAATCGCTGCGCGAGGCCGAATTGCGCGACCCGGAGGGCCGCGTGATGGCGCGCTATGTCCATCCCGATGGGCAGCGCGCCCGCGCCCTGCTGGAAGAGGCTGGCGAGCCGCTGGGCCGCCTGCTGATGCCGTCGCCGACCGTGGCCCCCGTGCTGGACCGCGGCCGCACGATCGGCGAAGTCCGGCTGCGCGGCGACGGCGCTGTGTTCTCCCGCTTCCTGGCCACCGCCGCGGCAGGCATCGCGCTGTGTCTGGTGCTGGCCTGGCTGGGTCTGCGCGTGCTGTCGCGCCGCATCCAGCGCGACATCGTGGAGCCGGTGCAGGCCCTGATCGCCATGACGCACCAGGCCCGCGCCCAGCGCGGCAGCATGCAGCGCGCGCCGGCCTCGCAGATCGCGGAGTTCCACGCGCTGGGCGAGGACTTCAACGCCCTGCTGGTGGAGATCGAGACGCAGCAGGCCCAGCTGGCGCAGGAGAACCGCTCGCTCACGCACCTTGCCAACCACGACAGCCTGACCGGCCTATACAACCGCGCCTACTTCAGCCGCCGCCTGGCCCGCATCCTGCAAGATGCCCTGGCCGAGGGCAGCCACATCGCCGTGCTGTACATGGACAACGACCACTTCAAGCAGACCAACGACCGCTACGGCCATGCCGTCGGCGACCTGCTGCTGACCGAGGTGGCGGCGCGCATCCGTGCGCAGCTGCGCGAAGGCGACACCGTCGCGCGCCTGGGTGGCGACGAGTTCGCGGTGCTGCTGGCGCCTGTGCACCAGCCGCAGGATGCGCTGCGCATCGCCGACAAGATCAACGCCGCCGTGGCGCTGCCGCTGTCCGACCGCCACGAGCGCATCGTGCCCTCGGTGAGCATCGGCATTGCGCTGTACCCCGAACATGGCCACACCGCCGACGCGCTGCTGCGTGCAGCCGACCGTGCCATGTACGACGCCAAGAAGCGCGGGGGCGGCACCAGCCGCCTGTTCGAAGGCACCCTTGTCGTGAGCGACGTTTCGGAGTTGTGATGGAAATGCATGGGATCGCCTCCCGCCGAACCTGCCTGCTCGGCGCCGCAGGAGCGTGCGCGTGGCTGCTGGCCGCCTGCGCTGCGCCGCCGGCCCCGCCCCTTGCGGCACCGCCAACGCCGGTGCCGGGACGCGATGCGCAGCTGCGGTCTCTGGGCTTTCTCCCGACCGACGACGGTTGGGAGCTCTCCGTTACCGGTCGGCTTCTGTTCGACACAGACGCCGACACGCTGGATGCCGACAGCCAGGCCACGGCCGAGCGGCTCGGGCGCCAGCTCGCCCAGCTGAAAGTCACGCGCGTGCGGGTCGAGGGCCACACCGACAGCACGGGCAGCGATGCGTACAACCAGGCGCTGTCGCTGCGGCGTGCCCGCGCCGTCATGCGCGCGATGGTGGCCACAGGGCTGCGCGATGCCGACATCCAGGCCGTCGGCCTGGGCAAGGCCGCGCCGGTGAACGACAACCGCACGCCAGAGCAACGCCAGCAGAACCGGCGCGTGGCCATCGTCCTGCCCGCGCACTGACCGGCTGTCAGCGCGCGCCGAAGATCGCCGTGCCCACCCGCACCAACGTGCTGCCGGCATCGATGGCGGCCTCCAGATCGGCCGTCATGCCCATGGACAAGGTATCGAACGCCGCACCGCCCACGCCTGCCGCGCGCACCTGATCGAACAGCGCGCGTGCCCGTGCGTGCACGGCCCGCTGCGCGTCGAAGCCGCCATGGGGCTCGGGGATGGTCATCAGCCCGCGCAGCACCAGGCGCGGCAGCGCTGCCACGGCACGCGCCAGCGCCAGCGTCTCCTCGGGCGCCACGCCGGACTTGCTGGCCCCGCCGTCGATGTTGACCTGGATGCAGACCTGCAGCGGCGCCAGCTCCGCCGGCCGCTGCTCGGCCAGCCGCTCGGCGATCTTGAGCCGGTCCACGCTGTGCACCCAATCGAAGCTGGCCGCGACCACGCGCGTCTTGTTGCTCTGCAGCGGGCCGATCAGGTGCCACGCCACCTGCGCGGGGCGCCCGCCCTCGGCCTCCCAGGCCCGCAGCGCCTCGATCTTCTGCACGCCTTCCTGCACATAGTTCTCGCCGAACGCGGCCTGGCCGGCCGCCATGGCCTCCAGCACGCTGGCCAGGGGCATGGTCTTGGACACCGCCAGCAGCTGCACGCTGTCCGCGGTCCGCCCGGCGCGCGCGCAAGCTGTCGCGATGCGGTCACGCACCTGCTGGAGATTGTTACGTATGCTCGTCATAATTCGTTAAGCAAGAGTACCAAATCCACCCAAGGATTCCTGTGGACATCACCCAGCTGCTGGCCTTCACGGTCAAGAACAAGGCTTCGGACCTGCACCTCTCGGCCGGCCTGCCGCCAATGATCCGCGTGCATGGCGACGTGCGCCGCATCAATGTCGATCCGCTGGACCACAAGACGGTGCATGGCATGGTGTACGACATCATGAGCGACAGCCAGCGCAAGCACTTCGAGGAGTTCCTGGAGATCGACTTCTCGTTCGAGATCGAGGGCCTGTCGCGTTTCCGGGTCAACGCCTTCAACCACAACCGCGGCGCTGGCGCCGTGCTGCGGACCATCCCCTCCAAGATCCTGACGCTGGAGCAGCTCAACGCACCGCGCATCTTCGGCGAACTGGCGCTCAAGCCGCGCGGGCTGGTGCTGGTGACCGGGCCCACGGGCTCGGGCAAGTCCACCACGCTGGCCGGCATGGTGAACCATCTCAACGAGAGCGAGTACGGCCACGTGCTGACGATCGAGGACCCGATCGAGTTCGTGCACGAGTCCAAGAAGTGCCTGGTCAACCAGCGCGAGGTCGGGCCGCACACGCTGTCGTTCGCCGCGGCGCTGCGCTCGGCGCTCCGCGAGGACCCGGACGCGATCCTGGTCGGCGAACTGCGCGACCTGGAAACCATCCGGCTGGCAATGACCGCGGCCGAGACCGGCCACCTGGTGTTCGGCACGCTGCACACCTCGAGCGCGGCCAAGACCATCGACCGCATCATCGACGTGTTCCCGGCCGAGGAGAAGGAGATGGTGCGCGCCATGCTGTCCGAATCCCTGCAGGCCGTGATCTCGCAGACCCTGTGCAAGACCAAGGACGGCCAGGGCCGCGTGGCGGCGCACGAGATCATGCTGGGCACACCGGCCATCCGCAACCTGATCCGCGAGGCCAAGGTGGCGCAGATGTACTCGACCATCCAGACCGGCCAGAACATGGGCATGCAGACGCTGGACCAGTGCCTGGTCGACCTGGTGCGGCGCGGGGCCATCAGCCCCGCCGAAGCGCGCAGCAAGGCCAAGACCCCCGAGAATTTCCCAGGCTGACCGGGCTCGGGGCTGTTCCGCCTCGATGCGCGGGCCAGCCTCGCACCGCCTGTCCCTTTGACTTACACCCCTCTGGAGCCACCATGGAACGCGATCAGGCCAGCCAGTTCATCACCGACCTGCTGAAACTCATGGTCAGCCGCGGCGGCAGCGACCTGTTCATCACGGCCGACTTCCCGCCTGCCATCAAGGTGGACGGCAAGGTGGTCAAGATCTCGCAGCAGCCGCTGTCGCCCCAGCACACGCTGGCGCTCACGCGGGCGCTGATGAACGACCGGCAGACGGCCGAGTTCGAACGCACGCGCGAATGCAACTTCGCCATCTCGCCGGCCGGCTACGGGCGCTTCCGCGTCAATGCCTTCCTGCAGCAGAGCCGCGTGGGCATGGTGCTGCGCACCATCCCGACCACGCCGCCCACCATCGACGGCCTGAACCTGCCGCAGGTGCTCAAGGAAGTCACCATGACCAAGCGCGGCCTGGTGATCGTGGTGGGCGCCACCGGCTCGGGCAAGTCGACCACCCTGGCCGGCATGCTCGACTGGCGCAACGAGAACACGCAGGGCCACATCGTGACGGTGGAAGACCCGATCGAGTTCGTGCATCCGCACAAGAACTGCGTCGTGACCCAGCGCGAGATCGGCATCGATACCGACAGCTGGGAGTCGGCGCTCAAGAACGCGCTGCGCCAGGCACCCGACGTGATCCTGATGGGCGAGATCCGGGACCGGACCGCCATGGAAAACGCCATCGTGTTCTCCGAGACCGGCCACCTCTGCCTGGCCACCATGCATGCCAACAACGCCAACCAGGCGCTGGACCGCATCATCAACTTCTTCCCGGACGACCGGCGCGAGCAGCTGCTGATGGACCTGTCGCTCAACCTGCGCTCGATGATCTCGCAGCGGCTGATCCCCACCGAGGACGGCCGCGGACGCGTGGCTGCGGTGGAGGTCATGCTCAACACGCCCCTGATCGCCGACATGGTGTTCAAGGGCCAGGTGGGCGAGATGAAGGAGGTCATGCGCAAGAGCCGCAACCTGGGCATGCAGACCTTCGACCAGGCGCTGTTCGACCTGTTCGAGCAGTACGCCATCTCGTACGAGGACGCGCTGCGCAACGCCGACTCCACCAACGACCTGCGCCTGCAGATCAAGCTGCACAGCCAGCGCGCCCGCACGCGCGACCTGAGCGCCGGCACCGAGCACCTGACGGTGACGTGAAGGCGGCGTGCCGCCCCGCTAAGCTAGCGGGATGAGCAGCACCCCCTCCCCTTCCTTCCACCCCAAGTCCTACGCCGCCGTCCCGGCGCGCCACGTCGCCTTCCTGGGCCTGGGCGTCATGGGCTACCCCATGGCCGCCCACCTGGCCGCCGCCGGCCACCGCGTGACCGTCTACAACCGCAGCGCCGCCAAGGCCGCCGCCTGGCTGCAGGAATTCGGCACCGCCGGCGGCCATGCCTCGGCGCCCACGCCGCGCGAGGCCGCCGCCGGGGCGGACATCGTGTTCTGCTGCGTCGGCAACGACGACGACCTGCGCTCGGTGGTGCTGGGCGACGCCGGCGCCCTGGCCGGCATGAAGCCGGGCGCCGTCTTCGTGGACCACACCACCGCCTCGGCCGAGGTGGCGCGCGAGCTCGCCGCCGCCGCGTCCGCGAAGGGCCTGCACTTCATCGACGCGCCGGTTTCCGGCGGCCAGGCCGGCGCCCAGAACGGCCTGCTGACCGTGATGTGCGGCGGCGACGCAGCGGTATTCGCCCAGGTCGAGCCGACCATCGGCGTCTTCGCGCGCGCGGTGACGCTGCTGGGCGACAGCGGTGCCGGGCAGCTGGCCAAGATGGTCAACCAGATCTGCATCGCCGGCCTGGTGCAGGGCTTGGCCGAAGCCATCGCCTTCGGCCAGCGCGCGGGGCTGGACATGGAGAAGGTGCTGGACGTGATCGGCAAGGGCGCCGCGCAGAGCTGGCAGATGGACAACCGCGGCAAGACCATGGTGGCCGGCCGCTTCGACTTCGGCTTTGCCGTGGACTGGATGCGCAAGGACCTGGGCCTGGTGCTGGACGAGGCCAAGCGCAACGGCGCGCGCCTGCCGGTGACGGCGCTGGTGGACCAGTTCTATGCCGACGTGCAGCAGGCCGGCGGCGCGCGGTGGGACACGTCCAGCCTGATTACAAGGTTGAAGTAAGCCCCAGGACTTTGCGAG
>CAJYRH010000297.1 GCA_913776795.1 uncultured Pseudorhodoferax sp.
TTGGTGGTGCTCGATTGCACGAAGGCCTCGAAGATGTGGCCCAGCTCGGACGCGGGAATCCCCGGGCCCTGGTCGCCAACGCTGAAGTGCAGTTCGCCGGGTGGGCTCGGCTCCCCGACCACGTCGATGGTGCCGCCATCGGGCGAGAACTTGATGGCGTTGGCGATCACATTGCGCATGAGCTGCTGGAAGCGCGTCGGGTCGGCCTTGGCGACCAGCGGCACGGGCGACAGGTCCAGGCGCAGGTCGAGCTGGCGCGCGGCCAGCAGTGGCTCCATTTCGCGCACCACGCTGCGCAGCGGGCCGCGCAGGTCGATGCGCTCCAGATGGAAGGTGCCCACGGTGCTTTCGATCTTGGCCACGTCCAGCAGGTCGTTGACCAGGGCCAGCATGCGCTGGCCTGCCGCATGGATGTCCTCGAACATCGCGGCGAGCCGGGGATGGTCCCTGCCGCGCAGGCAGCCCAGTTCGGAGAAGCCGATGATGGACTGCAGCGGCGTGCGCAGCTCGTGGCTCATGTTGGCCACGAACTCGGCCTTGGCCCGCGCCGTCTCCTCCTGCGCGTCCCGGGCCTCGCGCGTGACACGCTCGGCCTCGCGGAAGTCCGTCACGTCCATCAGCACGTTCAGGATGCCTGCGGTGCCGCCGCGGGCATCCGGCACCCGGGCCTTGATCACACGGGTGCTGCGCAGGCTGCCGTCGGCGGTGCGCACGCGCGCCTCGAACTGCGTGGCGCCCGGGTTGGACAGCAGGGTGCGGTCGCCCTGCGCGTGCAAGCTGGCTTCTTCCTCGCGCAGCAGCCGATCCAGCGTCTTGCCCAGCGCCTGCGCGCGCGCGATGCCCTTGTACTGCTCCCAGGCCTGGTTCACGAGCACCAGCCGGCCCTGCTCGTCGGTCATGGAGATGGGCAACGGGTTGACCTCCAGCAGCGCTTTGCTCAGCGCCAGCTGCGCCTGCAGCTGCTGCTGCACTTCCCAGCGTTCGCTGATATCGATGGCGCTGCCGGCGTAGCCGACGAGCCGGCCGTCGCGCAACAGAGGAACGACGGCGATGTCCAGCAGCAGGTCGCGCCCGGCCGGCGTGCGCAGCCGCGCCTGCGTGGAGCGGCTCGCCGTGGTCGCGGTGCCGAGGAACAGCGCGCGCACATTGGTGCGGTTCTCCTCCAGCACGAACTCCCAGAGCGGCCGGCCGATGGCATTGGCCACGTCCGTGCCGCGCAGCGCCGACCATCGCGCGTTCACGAAGGTCAGCGCGCCCACGGCATCCGTGCGGAACAGCAGCTCCTGCACGCTCATCATGACGCCCGCCATTTCCTCCTCGCTGTGGGCCACGCGCGCCTGCGCCAGATCCTGCAACCGGCGGGCCGCCTCGCGTGCGCGCAGGCTGCGCCACATCAGCAGGGACAGGCCGACGATGACGGCGACTGCGCCTGCGCCCACGGCCGCGTATCCCCGCGCGCCGCGCTGCCAGCGCAGCGCCGCGGCCGATACCGGCTCGTACACCACGGTCACCATGGGCCGCGTGCGCGAGGTGCGGTAGGCCAGCATGTCGACCTGGCCCGACAGCCCGGTGCCCACATAGCTGCCGAACTCGTGGCGCGGCAGCAGCGTGGAGAACACCGGCAGGGCAGCCACGCTGCGGCCGGCCATCACGGCATCCGGCCCGGCGGCCGCGAGCACGGTGCCGCCGTAGCTCGCCACCAGTGCGGCCTTGCTCCCATCGCCCAGGCTGAGCTGCTGGTAGGTGGCGATCGCGTCCGGGTTGACGAGGCCCACCAGCAGCAGCGCGCGTCCTGCCTCGGTGCGGAACGGCCGCTGCAGCGGGATGAAGCCGACGCCGGGCGGGCTGGCGGCGGCGCCGCGCTGCAACCCGGCCAGCGTGCGCGCCGCGACATGCGGGCCGATGGCGTCCCGCTCGCCGGTGGGCAGCTTGCCGAGCGGTGCAAGGTCCACGGCCATCCCCGCCTCGCCCGCCGCCGAGCTGGCCAGCACCCTGCCCTGCAGGTCGACGACGGCCACCGACCGCACGAAGGGCAGGCCGACCAGGACCTGCTCCAGCGCGGCCTGCGCGGCCTCCGTTGCCACCGGCAGGCGCTGCAGCGCGGGCGCGCGCGCCAGGCCGGCCAGGGCGATGGACGCGGTTTCCACCGTGCGCGTGGCCTGCTCGTCGAGCACACGGGCCAGCAGCTCCATCTGGCGCAGTTCGGCTGCGATGGTCTGCTCGCGGTCGCTGTAGGCCACCCAGCCCGTGGCCAGGGCGACCGCCGTGGCCAGCAGGGCACCTGCCAGCAAGGCCAGGCGGCTGGTCCGCCCCGCGGGTCTGGGCGCGTTGTCGGCAGGAATGGCCGCCGGCCTCATGGCGAGACGATGTCGGCCAGGCCGTGCCGCCGCGCCGCCCGCGCCAGCGTGCCGTCGCGCTTGATCCGGGTCACGAAGCCGTCGACGGCAGCGAACCAGGCATCGTCGCCGGGCTTGACGGCGTAGGCGTAAGGCAGCACGTGGAAGGGCTTGGGCGGCGCGATCAGCCGCGCCCAGTCCGCGTTGTCGAGCAGGCGGCGGCTGTACGGGTAGTCGGTCATGAACACATCGACACGGCCGGCCTCCAGTTCCAGCTCGCGCGTGGCCGGCGGCTTGATGCGGACCAGCTGCGCCTGCTGCAGCTGGGCCGCCATCACGGGCTCCATGAAGGTGCCGGCCTGGACCGCCACCTGTACGCCGGGCCGGTCGATGTCGGCCCAGCTGCGCACCACGGAACTGCTCTTGGTGGTGATCGCGTAGATGTCGCTGCTGAGATAAGGCTGCGTGAAGCGCAGGCGCTCCATGCGCTGGGGCAGCATTGCGATCGCGAACATGGCCACGTCGCAGCGCCCGTCCGTCACGTCCGCCACCAGCGAGGTGAAGGACGAATCCACATGGCTGACCTGCACGCCGAGTTCCTTGCCGAGCGCGTCGGCCAGGTCGATGTCGATGCCGCTCAACTGTTCGGTGCGCGGGCTGCGGTAGGTGATGCCGTAGTAGTCGGGCCAGATGCAGACGTGCACCACGCCGTTCGCCTTGACGCGGTCGAGTGTGGGGCCGGCGAACACCGGCGCAGACAGCAGCACCGCACACAGGGCGGCGGCACGGGCGCAAGCAACAGGAGACATGGCAAGCTCCGAAAAATCAGCG
>CAJYRH010000298.1 GCA_913776795.1 uncultured Pseudorhodoferax sp.
CTGACCGGGCTCAACATCATCGGCACGGCCTCGCGGCCCGAGACGCAGGAATGGGCGCGCAAGCTGGGCGCCCACCATGTGATCGACCACAGCCGGCCGCTGGCCCAGGCGCTGAAGGAAGCCGGCCTGCCCGCCCCGCGCTACGTGGTCGGCCTCACGCAGACCGACAGGCACTTCGCGCAGATCGCCGAGCTCATCGCGCCGCAGGGCCGCTTCGGCCTCATCGACGATCCCAAGCCGGGCAGCATCGACATCGCGCTGCTCAAGCGCAAGGCCATCTCGCTGCACTGGGAGCTGATGTTCACGCGCTCGCTGTTCCAGACGCCGGACATGGTCGAGCAGCACCGGCTGCTGACGGAAGTGGCCCGCCTGGTGGACGCAGGCCGCCTGCGCTCCACCATCGGCGAACACTACGGCCGCATCGACGCCGGAAACCTGCGCCGTGCCCACGCGCACATCGAAAGCGGCACGGCACGCGGCAAGGTCGTGCTGGAGGGATTCTGAACGCAGGATCGTCCCGGGCGTAGCTGTCGACAGAATTGACAGCCACCATCGATTGGATCGCCCTGCTGCGCGCGCCGACAACGACATCGGGCGCTGGTCTGCTCCTTGCTTCCAAATGTAATGTTGTGTACATCGCAACAAACTAAACCAAGGAGCATCCAACCCATGATTTCTTTCCGCGCATCCGCTGCCGCCGCGTTTGCAGCACTGGCCATGGCAGGCCACGCCGCCGCCGCACCGATCTATGCCAATGCACCGTCGCCCGGCGACAGCTTTACGAATGCAGGGGGCACTGGCACCGGCCAGGCGATCGGCAGCAGTGGCTGGTACTACAACAACGTGCGCGCCGACGGCGTCGCCGGGATCAACGCCACCTACGCACGCAGCGGCAACGGTTCGGCCTACCTCGCCACCCCGGCCCCGGCCACCGCAGGCGGCACCACCAACGGCAAGGCCGACATCGAGTTCCTGCCCAGCGCCAGCACCAACGCCGCGGGCAACTACAGCCCCGCCGCGTCGCTGGGCTTGTTCAGCGATTTCACCGGCATGTTCTACGACTGGTTCCGCGACGCGGGTTCCACCACCAGCCTGTTGCAGCACCCTTCGCTGCGCGTGCTCGTGGCCACCTCGGCGGGACTGTCGGGCCTGGTGTTCGAGCGCGTCTACAACAATGCCAGCGTGGCTGTGGACAGCTGGGTGACCGACACCGTGACGGGCAGCACCAACCTGTGGAGTTTCGGCGCACTCGGCTTCGCGTCTGGCGGGTACGGCGTGACGCTGGACGCGTGGAAGAGCGACCCGCGCCTGGCGGACGCGCGTGTCGTCGGCTTCTCCTCCGGCGTGGGCAGTGGCTGGGGTGAATTCGTCGGCGCCGTCGACAACATCGGCTGGACGATCGACGGGCAGACGGTGAGCTACAACTTCGAGGTCACGCAGGACACCAACGCCGTGCCGCTGCCCGGCACCGCCCTGCTGATGGGCGCAGGTTTCCTGTGCCTGGGCCTGCAACGGCGCCGGCGCGGCTGAGCTGCCAGACGGCAGCGGCGCCGCCGCCACTCGAAGGGCACCTCCGGGTGCCCTTTTTCATGGCGGACGCATGGCCGCAGGGCAGATGGCAAGGCACAAGACCTTACAGCGGCAGCATCCGCCTGAGCTTTGCGTCGCCTGCGATGCCGGATCCGTCCCTCGCCTCAGGCGGCCAGCGTAGCGGCTGGCATGACACGTTCCATCGCTTCCCGCCGGGCCGCGTCGTATTCTCGGGACAGGCGTGCCACCAAATCGCCTGCGGGCGGCACGTCGCGCAGCACGCCGATGCCCTGGCCGCAGCCCCAGATCTCCTTCCAGGCCTTGGGCTTCTGGCGGTTGGAGCCGAAGTCCATCTTGGACGGATCGCTGGTCGGCAGCGCGTCGGGGTCCATGCCGGCGTTACGGATCGAGGGCTTGAGGTAGTTGCCGTGCACGCCCGTGATGAGGTTGGTGTGGACGATGTCCTTGGCGCTGCTGTCCACGATCATCTGCTTGTAGCCTTCGACCGCGTTGGCCTCCTGCGTGGCGATGAAGGCCGAGCCGATGTAGGCCAGGTCGGCGCCCAGGGTCTGCGCGGCCAGGACCGCGCGGCCCGAGGCGATGGCGCCCGACAGCAGCAGCGGCCCCTCGAACCACTCGCGGATCTCCTGGACCAGCGCGAACGGCGACTGGAAGCCCGCGTGGCCACCGGCGCCGGCCGCCACCGCGATCAGGCCGTCGGCGCCCTTGTCGATCGCCTTGCGCGCGAACGCGTTGTCGATGACGTCGTGCAGCACGATGCCGCCCCAGGCGTGCACGGCGTCGTTGATCTCGGTGCGCGCGCCCAGCGAGGTGATCACGATCGGCACCTTGAACTTGGCGCAGACCGCCATGTCGTGCTCCAGTCGATCGTTGGAACGGTGCACGATCTGGTTGACCGCGAACGGCGCCGAGGGCGCCTCGGGGTGCAGGCGGTCGTACTCCGCCAGCTCGGTCGTGATGCGCTGCAGCCAGACCTCCAGTTGTTCCGCCGGCCGCGCGTTGAGCGCCGGGAACGAGCCCACGATGCCGGCCTTGCACTGGGCGATCACGAGGT